>SUWZ01000094.1 GCA_015061185.1 Bacteroidales bacterium | reverse complement strand
TTGATTTGGTTCGACTTTCCTTCAAGATATTTATACACCCTGCAAAGAATGTCTGCCTTTTGATTCAACTTGTTTCGAATGGACGGATGAAAGAACAGCATCAAGTCTTTATCGAGGTCATATTGTTTCCCTGTAATTTTAGATGCCATAATCGTTTTTGAATCAACCTCGACAATATATGAGGCGCCATTTTTATCGACAATTTTGCATCCAAGTTCGTTAACATATTCTTTAATAAGTTCTTTTACAGGAGAAACATCATAATCAATAATGAATTGATTTTTTAGAACATTTTCACTCGGTATTTTTATAATCGTTAAGACATATTCGAAATAGTAAACAACATCCTTTTTATCGAGAACTTCATTGTCATGAGCTTTTCTAATGATTTTTGAAATTCCCGTTGCTTCTTGCATTTCAAACAATGTTGCGTGATTCCTTTTCTTTTTCCAAGTAGGAAAGCAACTAACGATGGTGTCGTAGGGTGAGTTCATAAATCCACGATGGTTTAACAAACTCTCCACACCGACAATCATCGGTGCGCAATCTAATTTTTCTTTGGCAAGAATGTCTGCAAAGTGTTCCATTACAGCACCTTCCTTACGGTGTCGGGACTGTATGTAGCAAATATCTGTTCAAAGTTGGTTGCGACACTATCGTTTGCAAAACCATCATCACGCATTACAAAGTAATACGGCTCTTGTTTAGCAATCGCCTTAATTGTTTCATCGGTGATTTCTTTATCAAAACAAGCAATAAGATGATTGCCGTTTACATTGAATACAGTTTTACCATCAAGTGTTGTTTGCTCAACTTTTGCCGAAAGCATAATGCCGAGGTCAAGCATTACTTGGAACAACAAATCTTCAGCAGTTCTATCTTCCTTGATATTGTCTGTAAGGTCGGTTAAAAGACTTATTTCAAGCTCGGCAGGGTTATAGTAAACCTCTTTCATATTGCTTGAATCACATTTGAGAACACGGAATCCTGTGTCAAGGTCTTGTGTTGTCATAGGACTATCAGCTTTAATTTTAGCACCTGCACGACGAATGCGTTCTTTACCTATTTCGCACAAATTTGAATATCCATCTTTATAAGCATCTGTTTTGGGTTCAGTCAGCTCAGGTAATTGAACGAGAATAAATCGCCTATTGCCACCATCTTCTGCATTTAATTGCATTGTAGCTTGTGCAGTAGTAGCCGATCCTGAAAAGAAATCAAGTACAATTGAATCTTTATCCGTAGAAATGAGAATAGCTTTTTTGATTAAACCAACAGGCTTCGGATAATCAAAATACTGTTTATCATCAAACAATTTTTTCAATTCTTGAGATGCAGATTGTGTATGTCCAACTTCATCGAATCCCCAAATGCTAATAGGAACTATACCGTTGTTTGTTTCAGATAAAAACCTTTTAACACGCGGCATATTGTCACCGTTCTCACCAAACCAAATTCTATTATCGTCTATTAATCTCTTAAAAGTTTCACGAGAAAATCTCCAAACATTACCATTCGACGGATATACCTCTCGTCCAGATGGAGTTGTTATGGGATAATAATCCTTTTCTGTAACACGACCAATCGTACAATCGCCTGATGTCCATGGGCCTCTTGGATCGTTATCGGGATTTTTATATCGCTTAGTCATTTCCTCTGTTGCAGGCAACAGATTTCTATTAAAGTTTGGTTTATTTTTAGCATAGCACAAAATGGACTCGTGATTTAAGGAAAAATATTTCGCATCATTTTGAGGACTAAATTTTTTATGCCATATGATTTCTTGCACATAATTTTGTTCACCAAAAATCTCATTGCAGATTTTTTTGAGATTTTCAATTTCATTTTCATCCATTGAAATAAAAATAACGCCATCATCGGACAAGAGATCTTTTGCTAATTTTATTCTTGGATAAATCATATTTAACCAGTCGGTATGAAAACGGCCGTTACTTTCTGCGTTTTGGACAAGACGATTTCCTTCATTATCAAACTGACCGCTATTAGCCAAATACTCGTCAAGTGATTCTGAAAAATCATCGTTATAAACGAAATCGTTGCCGGTATTATAGGGAGGGTCAATGTAAATAACCTTGATTTTGCCAAGATAAGTTTCTTGAAGGAGCTTCAAAACTTCAAGATTATCGCCTTCAATGTAGAGGTTTTGAGTGGTATCAAAATCAACACTTTCTTCACGGCAAGGACGAAGTGTTCTGTTGATAGGAGCGTTGGCAGCAAGAATTGCCTTTTTCTTGTCCGGCCAAGTAAATTGATAGCGTTCTTCATTACCTTCCACCACAAAGGAGGAAAGTTCCTGTTTGAGCATATCAAAGTCTACAACCTTTTCGAGTTTGCCTTCTTCATTAATTCTTTCTGTAACACAATTGGGGAACAATGCGGCAATCTGAGCCACATTAGCATCAACCTTATTCATCGAGTGCATTTTCAATTTATCCATTATTATGAACCTCCTCGGTTTTCTTATAAAATTTGTATATCGGGAATTCCTTAAAATAGTTTAGGTCTTTTTCCTCTAACGAGTCGAGTAGCTTCTTGGCTTCCTCTTGTTCATCCAACAATAAGAAAGAACCTATTTTGAAGAACACCTCATTAGTATTTTCGATTATATCGTTTAGTGCTTTTTTCTCTGCGTATTGCAATGGCCTTTTACGAGCAATTAACTGCAATTC
>SUWZ01000020.1 GCA_015061185.1 Bacteroidales bacterium | reverse complement strand
CCACCTTACAATACGGGTAATGACTTTGTGTATAATGATGATTTTGCACAAGGCAAAGACGATTTTGAGCAATCAAGCGGTTTGTTTGATGAGGAAGGCAATCAAACTATCGACCCCATGCAACGAAACACCGAAAGCAACGGTCGTTTCCATACCGATTGGTTGAATATGATTTATCCTCGTTTGAAAGTGGCAAAAGACCTACTCGCTGACGATGGAGTTATCTTTATTTCGATTGATGATAATGAGATTGAGAATCTTAGAAAAATCTGTGATGAAGTTTTTGGAGAGCAGAATTTTGTTACTCAATATGTATGGGAGAAGAAAAAGAAGCCATCGTTCCTAAATGCCAATATTGGAACTAAAACAGAGTATATTGTTTGCTATTCAAAAAATAGATTTATGTTAGGAGCACTTTCTGTTGACACAACAGAAGAAGGTAAAAAGTATCCATTGAATAATGCAGGGAATTCTATCTCTGTCCTAACATTTCCACCGCACTCCGTGATGTTTAATATTAATGACGGAATGGTAGAGAAACAAAACATGTCAGAAGGAAATATTATTACAGAACTCTTAAATGATTTAATTATAAAGAATGGGCTAAACGAAAATGAATTCAAACTCAAAGGGGAATGGAGATACTCCCAACAAAAAGTGAATGAGATTATATCAAATGGCGAAACTCTTATTATTAGTAAAATTCCATTCAGACCTAACCATATTAAGAAAGGTGGAGAAATTAAAAAGATGCATAATTTGCTAACCATTGCTCATTATAACATTGGAACAAATGAAGATGCAACTTCAGAACAAATAAGTTTATTGGGTAAAGATTATTTTGATTATGCCAAACCGTTATCTTTGATTCAATTATTAATCAAAGCTATATCATATAACGATAGAGATTCTTTTATTATGGATTTCTTCTCAGGCTCCGCTACCACTGCTCATGCCGTAATGAAACTAAATGCCGAGGATGGTGGTAATCGCCGCTTTATTATGGTGCAGTTACCCGAACTTACAGATGAGAAGAGCGAGGCATATAGGGCTGGGTATAAGAATATCTGTGAGATAGGCAAGGAGCGTATCCGTCGTGCAGGACGCAAAATCAAAGATGAATTAGGAGTTAGGAATAAGGAATTAGGAATTAAATTGGATGTGGGTTTCCGTGTATTGAAACTTGACACATCCAATATGGAAGATGTCTATTACACTCCACAGGAGTTTGAGTTGCAATCGCTGTTCAATGAAAATGTAAAGGCAGACCGCACCAATGAGGATTTGCTCTTCCAAGTAATGCTCGACCTCGGCATAGAATTGTCTGCAAAGATTGAGAGCAAGCAGATTGCAGGAAAGAATGTCCATTTTGTAGATGACAACTACCTTGTGGCTTGCTTCGACCGTGATGTGAACGAATCGACCATTACAGAGATTGCCAAGTTGCAACCTATCTACTTTGTCATGCGTGATGCCTCTGCAGCCAATGACAATGTGATTGATAACTTTGAGCAGATTTTCAAGCATTATTCACCCGATACTAATTGCAGAATTATCTAAACGGAGGTTTTATGAAGTTCAAGTTTAAGATTCAGCAATACCAGACCGATGCAGTAGAAAATACTGTATCAGTCTTTACAGGACAGCCATCGCACAGAGTGGCAGAGTATCGTATTGACCGTGGCAAGCGTACTCAACAGCAAATAGACTTTGAAGGTGAAACAGGCTTCCGCAACCATCATATAGAGTTAGACGGGAGAACACTGCTCAAGAATATCAATGCTATACAGAATTTGTATGATATAACTCCGTCTGCTACACTTTCCAAAGGTGTAGGTGTAGTAAACCTCGATATTGAGATGGAGACGGGTACGGGTAAGACATATGTCTATATTAAGACAATGTTTGAACTGAACAAACAGTATGGTTGGAGTAAGTTTATCATAGTAGTGCCAAGTATTGCTATTCGTGAGGGCGTAGCCAAGAGTTTCAAGATGTTGGAAGAACACTTTATGGAATACTACGGTAAAAAGGCTCGTTGGTTTATCTATAATAGCAGCAACTTGCAACAGCTTGATAGTTTCTCTTCCGATTCGGGATTGAGCGTGATGATAATCAATACCCAGGCCTTTGCCGCCTCAATGAAAGAGGGTGGCAAGAGCAAGGAGAGCCGTATCATCTACTCCAAGCGTGATGAGTTTGGCAGTCGCCGACCGATTGATGTAATTGCGGCCAACTATCCCATTATCATTATGGATGAGCCACAGAAGATGGAGGGTGATGCCACACAAGCGGGTATCAAGCGATTCAATCCGTTGTTTGTACTTAACTACTCGGCGACACACAAGACCAAGCACGATACCATCTATGCGTTGGATGCGCTCGATGCCTATCGTCAGAAGTTGGTAAAGCGTATCCATGTGAAGGGCTTTGAGGTGAAGAACTTGCGCGGCACAAGCAGTTATCTCTATTTGGATAACATAGTTCTCTCGCCCAAGCAACCACCGATGGCTCGCATAGAGATAGAGACCAAAACAGCATCGGGCACTATCGTCCGTAAAATAAAAACTTTTGGTGTAGGTGATAGTTTGCGTGAAGAATCAGGATTGGCTCAATATGATGGCTTCACTGTTTCGGAAATCAACGTGAACGGTTATGTAACTTTCTTAAATGGTACCACTATACGCCGAGGAGAGGTCATTGGCGATACCAACGAACTGAATATGCAGCGTGTGCAAATACGCGAAACTATCATGTCTCACTTCGAGAAGGAACGCCAACTATTCAAGCGTGGCATCAAATGCTTGTCGCTGTTCTTCATTGATGAGGTTGCAAAATACAAGAGTTACGATGAAGAGGGTAACGAGGTAAAGGGTGTATTCCAAAAGATGTTTGAGGAGGAGTATTCTCGTCTTGTAAGTAACGAGTTCCATATTTGGGATGAGGACTACAACGAATACCTTCGCCGATTCTATCCGCAAGATGTACATCGTGGTTACTTCTCCATAGACAAGAAAACAAACCGAATCATTGATGGTAAAGTCGAGAAGAAAACGGGACTATCCGATGATACTTCAGCTTACGAACTTATCTTGAAGAACAAGGAGCGCTTATTGAGTTTTGAGGAGCCTACTCGCTTCATATTCTCTCACACTGCTTTGCGTGAGGGTTGGGATAACCCAAATGTATTTCAAATCTGCACTCTTCGCCATAGTAATTCGACTACAGCCAAACGCCAAGAGGTAGGTCGTGGGTTGCGAATCTGTGTGGATAAGCACGGTACCCGAATGGATGCCGAGCTATTGGGTGAAGATGTACACGAAGTGAACAAACTAACGGTGATAGCCAATGAAAGCTATGCCGACTTTACTACTGCCCTGCAGCGTGAAACACGCGATGTTTTGCGTGAACGAGCAGCCAAAGCAACCGTAACCTACTTCACAGGCAAACAAATCAAGATTGGAGAAGAGGTACACACTATCAGCGAAACCGAAGCAAGCCGCATCATCATTTACTTGGAAGACAACGGCTATATTGACGACCAAAAGAATATCACTCCCGAATATCGTGAGGCGGTGGCCAATGGCACAGTTGCTCCATTACCTCAGAAGTTGCAGCCGATAGCAGAGGGTGTTACCCGACTTATCAACTCTATATTCGATCCAAAGGCATTGGATGACATGGTGGTTGAGGAAAAAACAACCACACCCGATAATAAGTTGAACGAAAATTTCAATAAAGCCGAGTTCCAAGCCTTGTGGAACGAAATCAATCATCAGTATGTTTATCAGGTAAGTTACGATAGCAACGAACTTATTGACAAGGTAATTCTATACATCAACAAGGATTTGGAGGTTAAACAGCTTCGCTATGTAATGGTAGAGGGTACACAGGATGAAAGCCAAGTAACTGAATTTGGCGATACTCGTTCGCAATCCCGTGAACTGACCGATGTATGTACCTCAACCGTCAAATACGACCTTGTAGGTGATATTGCCAAAGGTGCAAACCTCACCCGCCGCACTGTTGTTAAGATTCTACAGGGCATTAAGCAAAGTAAGCTCTTCTTGTTCAAGAACAATCCCGAAGAGTTTATCCGTAAGGTCATAAGCATCATTAAGGAGCAAAAATCAACGATGATTGTAGAGGCAATCCACTACAACATTACCGAGGGAAAATACGATAGCGACATTTTCACCGTGAAGAGTAAAATGGACTTTGACCGAGCCTACGAAGCGAAGAAACATATCACCGATTATGTATTCAGTGACAGCAAGGGCGAACGCCAATTTGCCCACGACCTTGACGAAGCCAGCGAAGTGGTGGTATATGCCAAGCTGCCACGCACCTTCCAGATTCCTACTCCCGTAGGTAATTACGCTCCCGACTGGGCTATCGCAATGAAAAAGAATGATGTGAAGCACATCTTCTTCGTGGCCGAAACCAAAGGCTCAATGTCGTCAATGGACTTGTCAGCCATCGAGCGAGCCAAAATTAACTGTGCGGAGAAGTTGTTCAACTTCATCTCCACCGCCAATGTGAAGTACCACAAAGTGGCTACCTATCAAGATTTGATAGATGGTATGAATGCGATAAGCTGATAACAAATTCGGCGTTCACCCTCAACAAGTGAACGCCGAAAATTATACATTTTAAATGGCTAGTCGTAAATAAACCTTTTTATCATATTATCAAAATTAGTTTTAAATTCTTGTACTTCTGCAGATATCGAGCTTAAGAATGGATTAAAAACTTTGCATCCATTTCTCCCCCAATACGATAATTGACCATTAAACCAATTCTTTGCATTTTTTCGTCCCAAATCTCCTCCAGCATTAATTTGCTCGATTGAATACTCTCGAAAACAATATTGCTTTGTATATCCATTAGCAATATTTGACCACAATGAATCCGTATCAGAAAGATTATATAAATATGATGCTAACAGTCTTTCTGGTGAATTACTTCCAGGTAATACTAATACATTATTTGCATTTTTAATCTTTCTGATATATTCTTTATTCCCTCTAACATCTCCATCCAATACGATAATTGAGTATGGATGTGTAAATGCAGGAATTTTTTTATTCACAAGTTCCACTAAAGTTGAACAAGGTAAAGTAACATCTACAAAATCTAATACAGATGCTTTAGATTTTAAAATCGCTTTTACAAATAACTTGTTTTCATTATCTTCCGTATAAACCGTAATTTTATTCTTTTTACGATTATTCCCTTCTGCAACAACATTTAAATCTAATTGAATACCTTTTATATCTACATTCTGTTTGATTACAATCTTATCATCAATTTTCTTTAAATATAAGAGTTTTACTTGATTTGTGGTTTCGGTTTGTTTGCCAACCTCTTTGACTAAATCATCCATTGCTTTAAGAAGTGACATTGAATGAGTTGTAAATAGTATCTGCAATTTCAATTCAGATGCATATTTACGTAATATTTTTAATAGTTCGACTTGTGAAGCTGGATACATTGTTGCATCCATTTCATCAATAGCCAAAATCCCACCTTTGTATTGCCCAGGATATTTTTTCTGTAGTCTCTTGAAGGAAAATAATGCAAGTATAATTTTACCTAGATTATCTTGTCCCATTGAATTTTGATTCCAATCATATAGTTCCGTAGAGACACCTACTGACTGCTTGTTTTTTGAGGTTATTGCAGTTGCCGATGAGATGGGAGTCTGTGCTATTAATATTTTATTATGTAATCGCTTGAACTCGTTTAATTCTTCAGCAGTTAGCAGAGAGTCATTTGTTGTAATTTTAGATTCTTCTGCTGCAGGGACCAAACGCTTCAAACTCAAAAATATTGTAGGAAACGATATATAACCATCACCTTCTTGTCTTGCACTTTTTTTCCAAAACCGAACATTCGGATCTCCAGTTCGTTTAATACTTTCAACCGTAAAATCTGCTATTCCTGAGTCAAATGAGATGGTCCATTCATGCCCTTTGGGTTTATCAAAAATTGGGGATAATCTGAATTTATCTTTAAAAGCAGAGATGTAACTGCCCCCACACAAAGGTTTTTCTGCCCTCATTGGATCATCGGACTTAAGAGTAAAGGTCTGAGTTACAATGCCAAGCAACGTGGACTTTTGAGTTCCATTTTGGCCTGCAATAGCTGTTAATTGTGAACCTAGTTCAAAGTCTTCATTTTGAAAACCTCGAAATTTTTCTATGTGGATTTTTGTAATCTTCACTTTGTTGGGCGATTAAATAAATTATGTTCAGGAATAACTATATTATTACAAAATATCATGATTTCTTCGCCTTTTCCTGAATTACTAGCACTATAATTCAGTTCAAAACATTGCTGTCTATATTCTGAATAAAGACTTGTTATAAATTGTACATTATCATAAGAGATAATCCACTTATGATTTTGGATTGTATCTACTACATTTGCTATATCCTTATGATCATCATCATTATAATAATTCATGTATAGACCTTTTCCTTTAACATAATATGGCGGGTCTAAATAAAACAATGTATTGTGAGACAATTCATTATTTAAGCGTTGTACCAAAGTTATAGCATCTTCATTTGATAAATGAATTCTATCCGCATAGTCTGCTATTCTTTGGATTCTTTTTATTAAGTCATCTTTATTGAATCTAGCATCAATCTTGTAGTTACCAGTCTGATCGTACCCTCCAATAACTCCAGCTTTTAAAATACCAGAACGGTTTGTTCTATTTAAAAAGAATGTAGAGAATCCTAAATTCAGTAAATCAGCATTTTCTTTATTTGATTGAATTTCCTTTAGCTTATGCCATGTCTCTACATTTATCGGAGTATCTTTTATTAACTTACATAGAGCCTCAGATTCGTGTAGAACGCTATACCAGAATGCGTAAATAGATATATCTTTATCATTTATATATATATCCCTCACATATTCATTGAAAAGTAAAGATAGAGCTACGGAGCCTCCTCCTACATATGGCTCAACATAAGTACCATCTAGCAATGCATTTTCTTTGATTAAGCATTGCACGAAATCTGCAACTTTAGCTTTGCCTCCTGGATATCTTAGAGGTGATAAAAACTCCATACCTTTATTCTTTATTTATAGATTCCCACAATAATACAAAGAAAGTTTCAATATTGTCCCAACCAATAATTAGATTATCAGCCTTAGGATAAAAGAATTCATTATGAACATATGCGTTCAATGATTCAATGGACAATACTGAATTCTTATCGTTAATTTCTGATCTTATTCCTTTTGATAAATCATTACTCATTATTCCTAATTGAGTCATATGATTTAAAACTTTACCAACTTTACCTTGTAAACTTTCCCCAGAGGAACAAGCTGTGATAGCATTGTTTTTTACTAAATCATATTTCTCCAAGTAGGCATCAACAGACAATTCTAAGAAAACTCTTAACAAAACAGAAGATGCATTAGGACATGTCCTAACTGGTATTTGTTTAAGTTCCTCAAAAATTTTGTTCAACTTAGGATTATTTATGTGTAATACAAGGTTTTTCGGAACTAAACCTACTCTTGTCTTTGGTTTCTTACTTTTTTTATTTTGAGATTCTTTTGGCTCATTATTTATTTGAGATTTCTCATCTTCGTTTACGATGTCCTGAATGCCCCATTGTTCAGAAGTCTCGTTAGACAAATCAGGCTTCTGATCTTTACTAAAACTATCTATGTACTGTTTCCTTTTTTCTCTATTATAGATGTCGGAAACCTTAAACTCAGGATTTAAAATATCAGTAACAACTTTCAATAATCCCTTAATAACTTCAGAAACTTGAATCTTTGAAACCAATGTTCCGTTATTGATTTCTAAACCAAGATGTTCTCTGACATACGGATCGGACATCAAACGTTGTAGGTTTGTAATATTGAGTTTTGATAATGAATCTTTGATATCTTCTGGAACATTGTCTTGAGATCTCAACAATGTGATAATCTGCAATGGAATTGATGATTTTCCTTCAGTCTTCTCTTCAAATCTTTGTTTTTGTTGAGCATTCCAAGTAACAGTACCAACACCATTCAGTTCTCCTGAATGTTTACGCTTTATCCATATATCAGCCTCTGCAGGATTTTCAAACACAGCACAACTAATGCTCTTTAACTCTGAAACAATATTAGCTTTATCTTTTTGTAGTTTTTGGAATTTCTTCCTTAACGACGCATATTTATCATCAATAAGAGTAGGGTTATTTAATAACTTTAGAGATGTAATTCGTCTATTACCCTCAAGCACAATATATTTATTACTATCTTCACTGGGTGTTACGATGATCAAGTCAACGGGGCTCAGACCATTTGTGACAATATCATCCACAAGAGAATATAACTTATCCTCTTGATCCTCAACCATCTTATCTATTGCCTCTTTTTGAGAAGATAATGGTTCAAATCTGTAGTTCTCTGTATTGACAAATAACGATGTCAATTTTATGGTTTTTATTATCATAGTAACATAAAGTGTATATTATGCTCTGCGAAGTTACTCATTTTTAATGAATTTGATTCTGTTTTTCCAATAAATAATAATATTACTCGCTTTTATGTGATTGATATATGTTGTTATTCGAATACAATTCCTAATCTTTACATTTAAAATAAGGCGTTCATCTCAATAATGCAGAATAAGACAGATAAGAAAAGTTCGTTTGACTCTAAATCGTCACCTATCACAAACTTCAATTCTGTAAATTATTTATTTCCAACGAAAAAAATAAACAACAATAAATCGGTTGCCACTTGGAGACTATTCAATTTAGCCATAATTTCTATGAGGAGTGAATTTAACCTCAAAAACTCAAAATATCCAAAGTGCTCATAAACTGCTCATGATAGTGCTCATGATGGCACCAAGTAGGCACCAAGATAGAACTAAGTTGGCACCCAGTTGATGTGGTCAATAATTATCAGAAAAGAGACATCTATAATATCAGCGAACTCGCAAGATTGACTTGCGAGTTCGTTTGTTTTAAACTATCAAGAAATTCCTTACAGTTCAATTGCTGATACATTTGATTTCTCAAAAATGTGGGACAAGTCTCACTTTTTTAAATTAGACCTGCGACTAAAAACTAATCAAACGTGCAAATTTGCACTCAACCTATCATAAAATAAAGAAAAAGTATTATATTTGCATATTATATGATATGTTGCAATTATGACAAAGAGTACGATGGGGACTAAATTACCCCGAAAGTTGGAGCAAAAAATGCAGGTTGTTGGCGAGCAGATAAAGCTTGCCCGCTTGCGTCGTAATTTGAGTGTTGCTCAGGTTGCGGAGCGTGCTACTTGTTCTCCGCTTACGGTTTCGCGCATAGAGAAAGGTGCCCCAACAGTGGCGATAGGCATCTATCTGCGTGTGTTGTATGCTCTGCAGCTCGATGATGATATTCTCTCTTTAGCAAAAGATGATGAACTCGGCAGAGCATTGCAGGATATGAATTTGCCACAGCGTGAAAGGGCGTCTAAAAAAGAGTAATGTGCTATGAAGAAATTGTATGTATATGCCGATTTTGATTGGCTCAAAGAGATTGAGTTGGTTGGTGAACTTGGTTACGAATCGCTTCGTGGCTCGGACAGTTATAGTTTCAAGTTTGCAGATAGTTGGATAAAGAAATACAATGCCATCACTTTAAGTGAAGACCTTAACAACTATCCGGGGATACAATACACCCAGCCGAATAAGGATATTTTCGGTTGCTTTGCCGATGCACTGCCCGACAGATGGGGAAGAACCCTTCTCCTCCGTCGTGAACAAATTTTGGCACAAGAGGAAAGCAAACCAGTTCGCCGATTATCTTCGTTTGACTTTTTGACGGGTATTGATGACTATTCCCGTATGGGTGGGTTCCGTTTCAAGGAAACACCTGATGGCGAGTTTATAAACGCCGACAACTCATTACGTATTCCTCCATTGACCGACTTGTGCGAACTTATTGCCGCAAGCAAGGCGATTGAGAAAAGTGAGGAGACCAATGCACTACCCGAAAAACGATGGATTGCTCAACTTGTGCAGCCGGGTTCTTCACTTGGTGGTGCTCGCCCCAAAGCAAATGTTGTAGATACGGACCGAAGTATATATGTCGCAAAGTTCCCATCATTGAAGGATGATTACGATGCAGAACTATGGGAGCATTTCTGCCACCTGTTAGCTAAAAATGCGGGCATTAACGCTGCCAAAACAAAGGCACTTGAAATAAACGACAAGCATCATACACTACTTTCTCGTCGCTTTGATAGAACGGAGGAAGGCAAGAGAATTCATTTTGCTTTGGCAATGACACTGCTTGGATTAAACGACGGTGATAATGCAACAACAGGACACGGATATATCGATATTGTTGATTTTATCATTAGCAGTTGTACCGATGTTGACGCGAACTTGCGAGAGTTGTTCCGCCGAGTTGCATTCAATATATGTGTCGGCAACAGCGATGATCATTTCCGTAATCACGGTTTTCTACTTACTGCAAAAGGTTGGACCCTTTCGCCTGCATACGATATGAATCCAACGCTGAATGACCATCAAAGCTTGCTAATTAACAGCAAAACTAACGAGTCTGATTTGTCAATTTTACTCAACTCGTGCGAGGAATATATGCTCACCCCAGAGATTGCCAAGGCCATAATCAACGAGGTGGTGGCGGCTGTTAAAGACTGGCGCACATTAGTAACCAAATTAGGCATTGCAAAGCGAGAAATGAGTTTGTTTGAGGGAGTATTTGATAATAGAGTTACTAATGTTAAATATTCTTCTATATGGAAAACAAGAGAAGTGAATTCAAGAAACTATTAGAAGAAACGGTTATACCCGAAGTTATGTCTTATGAAGAAAAAGAACCTCTGCTAAAACCGTTATTAGAATATGTGCATAGCATAATAATACCTCAAAAATTAATTTGTGCACAGAAATACGTCCTGTCGCAATATATTACGGCAAGGATATTTCAGCCATAAACAAGAAAATTCTTAGTAATATAGCCAAAGAAAAAGGATTAAAAGAACATCAAATGTACATTGATGTTCAATCTGAAAAGTACACAATGAAGTATAAAAAACATGAGGATTCTTGATTCTATATTTGGTGAATTAGGAATTCCGAAGTGAGGTGGAGCAAAATTTTAGTGTAGCAATTCATGTTTCAAATATTTTCACTACTTTGGCTTCGCCGAAGGTAGGCTGCGCCTCGGATGAAAAAATAAACTCATTTATTTTGTTCTTCTCTCGGCTTGCACTACCTTTGCATCAAAGTAAGAACTCGACTCTGCGAGACACTGCAGAATGGTGCAGAATATAGGTGGAGCAATAGCGGGAGATTACGTTTGTAGCGATTCTTTAATGCAAAGATAGTATCCATTTCCCCATAAAAATATAGGGCGAAGGCGATTCGCAACAAATACATTAATAGGGCGAATGCGATTCGCCCCTACTATGATTAATCTACAAAAAAAGGATGATGGCAAATAAATATAATCCGGATATTCATCACAGGCGAAGCATACGGTTGACGGGGCATGACTATTCTCAGTCGGGTTTGTATTTCATAACCCTATGCTCTATTAACAAAATATGTATGTTTGGCAACGTTATTGATGGCAAAATGCAATTGAATGACATAGGACAATTGGTCGAACAAGAATGGTTGAACACCATCAATATCCGCCACGATAATGTACGTTTGCATAATTATATTGTTATGCCCAATCATTTTCATGCAATCATAGAAATCCGTAGGGGCGAATCGCATTCGCCCCAAACAATTAACGGAGGCAATATTAATGAAAACGATTTGCCCCAACGAATGAAATCACCATCCAAAACGGTTGGAGCCATAGTTAGAGGATTTAAAGGTGCGGTTTCACGACAATTAGGATATTCCATTTGGCAACGCAATTATTATGAACATATAATACGAACAGTCGCATCATACAGACATATATCAAATTATATAGAAAACAATCCAACAAAATGGCAATCCGATAAATTATATTCCCCGTAGGGGCGAATCGCATTCGCCCAAATAACATTCGCCACAATTGCATTAATCGCAATCAAATTCAACCCAAATAATTAACGAAGGCAATATTAATGAAAACAATCCGACAAAATGGCAATCCGATAAATTATATTCCCCGTAGGGGCGAATCGCATTCGCCCAAATAACATTCGCCACAAATAACCGATTCGCACCAAATGAATTCGCCCAAATCAAATTCAGCACAATCGAATTCAACACAAAAATATTTCCCCAATAAAAACAGGGCGAATGCAATTCGCCCCTACGATGATAAAATCTACAAATAGAGAATGATGACAAAAAAATAAAGAGATATCAAAAATAATCTCTATATATTGGATTAAAAGGCAAAAGAACTCACAAGATTTCCTGGTTTTTGCTTCTAATTATTTCCCAAATAAATAAATTTATACTGTGACTAAATAACACAACAATTATTCACTTTTACTAAATATTACTGACTTACAACCACCAAAAGATCTATACCCTATTGTTAAACAATCTTCGGGATTATCTATTATCACATTGAGTTTTTTACAATCGTCAAATGCAAAATCGCCAATAAACTTTACCGAAGAAGGAACCTTAACACTAATCAGATTGGAACAGCAATAAAAAGCATAATCATTAATTTTTATCACATCATTAGGAATAGTGTATTCTCCTAATTTTTCTCTCAAAACAAAAATCAAATTTGTTCTTGATTTATTAAACAAAACTCCATCTTCAAAGCAAAAACAGGAATTATTTTCAGCCACAATTATGTTATTAAGAGCATCGCAAGACAAAAATGTAGCAGGCTCAATCATTGTTACACTACTAGGAATTGACACCTGAGTTAATTTTTTACAAGCATCAAACGCATTGCGCCCGATTGTTGAAACTCCATCAGGAATTTTATATAATCCGGATTTTCCCTCTGGAACTTTGATTATTTCTGTTTTAGATCTGTTCAACAAGACCCCATCAACAGAACTATAATGTAAATTATTCTCCGCGACAATAATATCTATCAGATACTCGCATGAGGAAAACGCGTCCAATCCGATTTTATTTACACTACTGGGAATGGTTACGCTATTTAGAAACCAACAACCCCAAAAGGCATCTATAGCAATTACTTTTATCCCCTCAGGTATTACGACATCTTTCAACATATAACAGAATTTGAAACATTCTTCTTCAATCTTGTCAATCTGACTAGAAATTGTCACTTTTTCTAGACTATTACAGCCATAAAAAGCTCTTTTCCCGATTTTTTTTACACTATTGGGAATTGAAATACTTTTTAGTGAATCACAACATTCAAAAGCAGAGGACTTTATCTCGTTTATGGTGCATGGAATAGTAACATTTGTTAACTCAGAACAATCTCGGAATGCCTTCTTCCCTATTTTCTTAACTTCGTATATCACCCCATTATACTGAACTTCTTTGGGAATAACAATAGAATTGGAATACGAAACATCATCAAATTCTCTTCTCTCTCCATTGTACGACACAATTGCTGTCCTTGTTTTCTTATTAAAGACATACCAAATTTTATCTCCATAACTATTTTCAACACAAATTCTTTTCATTTTTTCTGTATTATTTTACAAAATAAATGTTCAACTTTAATACATCCAAACGAGTACAAAACCAAGTTTTTTTCATTAAAAATTCGCAACTCTACTGCGAATTTTCAACCATTTTAGAATTAGGCAATACGACCTCAATGAAAAAAAATCGTCTCAACTCCACCACTAAAGCAGCGACATCGCTATCCATGCACAAGCCTCAGCATCTGCCAAGGCATGATGGTGGTTCTGTAATTGATAGCCACACTGAGCTGCAACTGTATGAAGCTGATGATTAGGTAATTTACTTCCAAAAACACGACGAGCAACCTGATAGGTACAATGAAACTCGTAGTTGGGATAATCTAACTGATAGGCGCGAAAAACGGCTTTCAAACAGCTTTCGTCAAATGCTTTGTTATGCGCCACTAAAGGCAATCCCTCAATCAGGGGTTCTATTTGCTCCCAGACAATTGGAAAGATATAGGCACCATCGGTATCCGCTTGTGTCAATCCATGCACTTGCGTACACCAGCTATTGTAATAATTGGGTTCCGGACGAATTAGGGAGTAGAACGAATCCTCAATTCTTCCGTCTCGGACAATTACTACTCCTACGGAACATACAGATGATCGCTCAGAATTGGCGGTTTCAAAATCTATGGCTACAAAATCTTTCATATAGATTAAACTTACGATTCATACTGCTTACGCATACTTTCAATGATATTTTTCATCTCCTCCTTAGTGTTGCAGGAGCAATGCCTCCACAACTGCTCCATTCTTCAACAATGATAAACCTCAACTTACAGTAACTCATTAGTTTTTAGGTTCTTTAATACCAATTGATTTATACGCAAAATTCGCATAAAGATACGCAATTTTGTAATACAAGGCATATAAAGCAACTTCTAAAAAAAGTGCTTTCTTCTGCCCTACAAAAACATTTATTACTATATTTACAATCGCTTACGACAAAGCGTAGTAAAGAGATTAGTCGAAACGAAATGGATTCTAAATTTTAAACAATGGCATTAATACTCAATCCGAACGAATGGGATGGCGAATGTTTCGCATTTGCCGGGAGAGACATAATTCTAAGAAAAGATGGTAACGCTCTTAAGTTTGATGATTTGCGTCTGATAAAGAAAATTTTAAACGGAGGCGATTTCATCGAAGAAAAAGAGTACAATTACTGTGCTATGGAAACAAAATCGACCGAAAATCTTCCGGGAAACTATATGCTAAAACCGATTAGAAATTGTTTTGCAGAAAAAGAGATGGAAGAGACCCTCAGAATATCTCGTGCCAAAGCTATTGTTAATTGGATAAATGATAATCGGTTTTGCTCTTCCTGCGGTTCTGCCCTATCAAACCATGCAACACTGAGTGCCTTAGAGTGTCCTCAATGCAAAAAATTGATATTCCCCCGAATCGAACCTTGCATCATCGTCTTAGTTAAAAAAGGAGAGGAGATTTTGCTTGCCAGACACGTACAACGCAATCAAGATATTTATGCATGTATAGCCGGATTTATGGAGGCAGGTGAGAGTGCCGAACAAGCTGTAAAAAGAGAAATACTGGAAGAGACCGGCATAAAAGTAAAGAACATCTGCTACAAAGGGAGTCAGAGTTGGCCGTTTCCGGCTCAATTGATGCTCGCATTTACTGCAGAATATGAAAGTGGCGAAATTAAGATTCAACCTGACGAACTTTCGGATGCTCGATGGTTTAATATTCATGACAACCCTGCAACTCCGCCACCGGGGTCAATTGCATATAAACTGATACATAACGAATTATAGGCAACGTCTGATTTTGACTAACGCTTTAGGAGTGCGGTCACCCAACTGTCAAAGAGCATTCCCCAGTTTTGGGTCTCTTCTGAACGGGTTCTTAACATACCAAAGCCGTGACCTCCTCTATCGAAAAGATGAAAACGACAAGGAACATTTTTCTCTCTCAATGCTTCCACCAAAGCTACACTATTGCGATAATCCACCACATCGTCATCTTTGCATGCCAACACAAAAAATGGAGGCAGTCCTTCCTTTATTTGCTCTTCCATCGAGAGGGCAATCCTCTCTTCTTCTGTTGAATGATTGGTCAAAAGGTTTTTTCTTGACTTCTTATGCACCAAACTGTCTTGCATCGAGACTACAGGATAGATAGGACAAACAAAATCGGGACGAACAGAAATATTTTGGATATACTCTTTGCGGCCTTCCAAAAAATTATTGTCTGAATATACAGCTGCCATTGTCACCAAATGTCCTCCTGCTGAAAAACCCATACAACCAACATGGTCGCTTTTTATTTTCCACGATTCAGACTCACTTCTTACCATCTGAACTGCTCTTTGTAAATCCTCTATCATGGCTGGATGATGATTAAGTCTCATCCCCACTCTATAACGCAACACACAGACATTATATCCCAAATCTACCAAATAATCGGCAACCTCTCTTCCCTCATTGACTAAACCTAAATGATGGTAACTTCCTCCGGGACAAACCACCACCGTTATTCCATTGGCTTTAGCTTCATTGGCTTTGAATACCCACAATTCCGGATGCTTTTCTTTCACATCCAACGGATACTCCCACAATTTTAGGGTTAAATCCTGCGCACTTAAGAATGTAGAAACAAAAATAAACAGCAATAGCAACCTTCTTCTCATCGTTTTACTAATATTAATTTTCAGATACTTCATAGATCAAATTGGGTGGAACAGAGATGCAATGCTTAGCTATAGAAATCTTTTCTGCATCGCTATCCGTAGCTACGATTTTCAAATTTTTCTTTACAAGAGCTGACAATAAAGCCAACTCCCCTTGACCGCAATTATCCATACGATACTCCCCGTCATCCGGTAATGATGATACAAATGAGGCGTATTCATCAATTTTCTTTAGATTCTTTTTTGCTTCTTTCGCTATTTCTGCACCTTTGTAGATATAATTATGATAAACCAAATCTTTATAGTAATAAACTGATTCTATCTCCTGACACATTTGGGCATACTCCTGAGCATAATACTTACGCACCAATTGTGCTGCATTGCGTGCTCCTAAATCTTTTCTCATAGGAGAATCTGCACCGATTCTTGGGAGGATTTTAACATCTACACGACCTTTACGAAGTAAAAACTCCTTTTTCGGGAAGACATGACCTACCCCATGAAGCAACACCGGAATTATATCCACTTTCAGCTCATTGGCTAAATGAAATGCTCCTTGGTAGAAATGGAGGATAGAACAATCTTCGGAGCGTGTTCCCTCCGGAAATATCAATATAGAATAGCCCCTCTCAATAGCTCCTTTCAAAAGATTTACACACTTATCATCTAACCCTTCCGACACCGGATAAAACTCTGCAAAACGGATAATATTGCCATAAAACGGACAATTCCACACCCATTTATTAGTCAGACAGATAATCTTGGGATTCAACATCAATGTGTACATCAAATCCAAATGAGATTGATGATTACTGATGATGATTCCCGGGTTGGAAAAATCTTCATGGGTGGTATTATGCAAATGGCAATCTACCAGCGGAATTGCTTTCACCAATAGGCGAAATGTGTTGCATAAGTAGGTATGAAACTTTAACTTGTTTTTCTCGCTTTTCCCTCCTATTGTCAGCAGTAAAAAACCAATAGTAGTGAGAATGATACTTCCCACAATGAAGACTGTAAACGAGAAAATTGTCACTAAAAGATTTTTTAATGTAATCGGCATCAAACGATACCCTTTCTTGGTTCTTGTCAGCCACTTAAAAATCAATGGAGGAAAGAGATAGGCCATCAACAACACAACAGCCATACCTATGATTGTAACCTCTGCCAATGACCGCATGGCTGGATGTTTCGCCACAATAAGCGTCCCAATTCCGATGAACATAATGAGTGCCGAAAGTAGAATAGAGTTCTTATAAGAGGCCAACACCTTCTTTCGATGCGTATATTCATTCATCAACCCTTCTGTCACAAATATGGTGTAATCATCTCCTTGACCGAAAATAAAGGTGGCTAAAATGATGTTGACAATGTTGAATCTGAGATCCATTATGCCCATAATTCCTAATATCCATACCCATGAAATAGAGAGCGGGATAATGGCCATCAAACTTAACTCTACGCGCCCGAATGAAAGGGTTAAAAATAAGAATACTATAAAGGCACAAATAAATAATACGTAATTAAAATCTTCGGATAGATTCTCTATCATCTTCACCAAGAATGATTTATTATCAAAGGCATAGACTCCGGTGTTGTACGAATCAACTATTTCTACCACTTTATCCGCACTGTCAGGAGCACATTCCAAGATGGAAAATAGGGCAGGAGCCTCGCCACTTTGCAATAGGTAATTTCTACCGAAAGATTCTATCAGCGGTTGAAAATAATCTAACTCTTGAACTTCAAATTTCTTTTGCAAGGTAGATTCGAAAAGGGCAAAAGCATCCGATTGGAATCCGCAGGATTTTTGCGACTGAGACAACTTCGATAAAAAGGCACTTTTTCGATCTGCCCAAAATTCATTCCACATGGCTATCTTCTCTTCTTGCAATTGCTTGGAAGGGAGAAAAATGGAAATACCGGAATTTTTGACGATGAATCCCTCTTTTCGGAGAGAATCTATCAGAGGAGAAACGGATTCATATTGCACCAATGCTTCCTCCATCGAGCCTCCTTCTGAAATGCAATAAACTTTCGGCAAACCATTTTCGGTCTCTGAAATCAACTTTTGCAAATTAACCCTTTGATTATCGGTCATATAGTTGATTTTATGCATATCCGTCTCAAACTCTGTCTTTGCACCGAAATAGAATAGTGGAATCGTCATCAGCAACAAAACAACAACCAACACCGGTTTCTCGTCTAAATTCATGCGAGCCAACCTTCCGAAGAATAATTTTTGCTTTACACTTTTCGTAAGAAGTTTATCCTTGATGAAATGGGGCAAAAACAAAAGAACAAACAAGATGGTACCAATAAGCAACAATGCCGCAAAGAGTCCCATATCCCGCATCGCATCCGAACTTATGAAGAGCAAACTCAAAAATGCTCCCACGGTTGTGATATTTCCTATTACCAACGGCGCCGTAATCTCTTTTATCGTTTGTCCAACATTTCCGTTCTCTTTGTAATGCGCCAAAAAATGTAACGGATAATTAACTGCAATCCCGACAATAATAGAACCCACTCCCACCGAAATAATCGAAATCGAATCTTTAAAAACAGCCAATAAGGCTAAAGAGAATAAGGCTCCAAAACCAATAGAAAAACTGATCAACAATAGCGAACGGAAATCTCTGTAGAACAAAAAGAGCAACAACAAAATCAAAACAACCGCTATCACTACAGAGAGGAGTGAATCTTTCTTGATTTGATTCGCATTTTCTAACGATATCATAGCAGCTCCTATACTCTCTATTGAGAGTTCTCCATCGTATTTTTGCTCGATTAATTGGGCAGTTTTCTGAATAAGTTCAACCCAATCTTTGTTTTTCAAAGTCTCACTGGAAGGACGGTCTGAAATCAATGTCAGCATTAAAGTCTCTCCTGCTTTATCAAAAATATACCCATCCTTCAGATGATAACCACTTGTAGCCTCAACACTCCTGAGTTTCGACAATGCTCCTCCGGAAATAAACAAGGGGTCGGCTACCATAATTTCCTTCAACATACTTCCTCCCGGCGTATAAAGCATTGAAACGTTATTTTGCAAAATGGATAGTATCGCCCCTTCGGTTGTTAGAATAGAGTCGAGCCTTTGGTAATCATTTTCATCTAAATAGTAGGGCATATTTTGCACGATGAATCGGGGTATTTCCGTAATTTCCTCTTCGTCGGCTTTATAAAAAAATTCTTGGGTAAGTCCGGTAGAATCGCTTGCCCTCAAAGTCTCAACAAAATCGTCTGCCGCTCTCTGCAATAAGGAGGTACGCTCCTCATTAGAGGAATCCTTCGCAGAAATCATTACCATAATTTTATTGGAAGAACCCATCTGCTTGTAGGCATGATTGATTCGCTCGTTATTCTCTTTTTCCGGCAAAAAAGAGCTTATATCTTCTTCAAACACAACAAGAGAGAGTGTTGCCAACAAACCCAATACCGTCAATCCCAAAACAGAGAATAGCAATAGGGGCTTCTTGGAAAAAAAGTTATATGTCGAATATAGACGCTCTTTCATGAGTTCTGCTATTACTTATTTTTTTTTTGCAACCTTTTATTCCTAACAATTTCCGAATCAACATGGAGGGGTAGCCATATATCACCGCTAAAATACATAAAAGGGTATTCAGCAACGAGATCCGAAAAAAGTCCATGCCGGGTCTGAAATGGCTCACCCTCTCCTCTTTGGGCGGGTAATAAACATTTATATCTCTGCTCACAATTGGAATATTCTTCCACGCACAACGAACCAACAACTCCAACTCAGCCTCGTAACGTTTATTTATGGGAACCATTGAGCCCATCACATCTAAAGGATAGAGGCGAAAACCGGTTTGAGTATCAGGGAGAGAAATTGCAGTCTGAACAGTGAACCAAAAGTTGGAAAAACGATTGGCAAAGCTATTTTTCTGTGGCATATTGGGCGCATCAAAAGAACGACTGCCAATAATGATAGAATCGGGATTCTTTTCGTTTTCATCGACAAATAAGGGAAGATCTGAAGCTAAATGTTGACCATCAGAATCCATGGTAATAACCGACTTAAAACCATTATTTCTTGCCCATTCAAATCCACTTTTCAAAGCTTGTCCTTTCCCCCTATTCGGGAGGTACTCCACCAAATGTAGTTGAGGATAATGCTTTAGGATATTTTGTGTATCATCCGTTGAACCGTCATTCACTACAATCAAATCTGCACAATAATCCAAGACACTCTCCACCACGTGGGCAATGGTTCCTGAATTATTATAGGTTGGAATTAAAACGGCAATTTTATTCTCTTTAAAATAGTTGATACACTCTTGCTTTCCCATCTAACTTCTACTTATCAAATATAAATCCATCTTACTAAAAACTATAGCATCAGAAGCAACAATAGCTTTGCAAACCAACTCATCATTGGCAGAAGATATTTTAAGCGTAATCTTCAAGTTCGCAACATTATCCGGCTGAATAATTTGTAAAAATTTAAGATTCCGAACTGATTTTATCTCCAAAGATTGATTTACAACCTTTTCTGCACAACACTTCACAATATCTGTGATACATGCCCCCGGCAAAATAGGATTACCCGGGAAATGAGCATCAAAAATAACACTTTCCCGAAACAAGGCAACCTCCACCACAAAATTCTCCTTCTCTTCTACAACTGCCCCTATTTGATACAACTGATCTAACTCCATTCTTCTCCTATTATTTAATGATAAAATAGACTCCCAATGCGATACACAAAACTCCAATCCATCGAGAGGGCGGAATAGATTCGTGCAAAAACAAAAAAGCCGCAACAAGTCCGAACACATAACTCAAGCAGGTCAACGGATAAGCAACCGATAGCGGATAATTCTTCAAGATATAGAGCCATAAAAGAGTAGCACCACCCATGGAAATACCAACCAACAAAAACCACCAATTTGTCAACTGCTCCAAGAAGAATTGTACACTCCACGTAAACTTGCCCATCTTGGCAAGAGCCAACTTCAAAAACATCTGTCCAAATGCCAAACAGAATGATTGAATCAACGAAAGCAACAATAAACGTATCATACAGAAAGAAGCATAAATGAATGATCCTTGTTTTGATAATGATTATGCAAAAGAAAAGTACGAGGTCGTTTATTTCCTGCTCCGCTTCTATAAATCAAATGAGCCGGGATTTCTCTGCGATGTAAACAAACGGCAGAAATATATAGTCCCATAGCAGACATCGTGAATGAATCTCCAAAAAGATGTTTGTAATAAAGTTGCTGAACATTCGGCAAAATTGCCTCTGCTACTTCTCTACTTACAGTATCATTTTCCACATCGCCATTGCAATTCAAAACGATGGCATCTATATCATCCCTCGTCAAACCACTCTGAGCCAACATCGTATCTAAACTCTCCTGCAATCTTTGTTGCGAGGGTTTATAAAGAAGATCAACACCTAAGATAGAACATAAAGAATCTGCTCCATCTTCTGCACTCAACCAAAAACTCACGGCTGTCTCTCCTGCAAATGTTCCTTTGGACGAACTCTCTTTAATCGTGTCTGCCGTAAAGGGTTCTTTCTTCCAAAAACCAATTTGGTCGAACAAGGCAAAATAGTCGGCTGTCATCTCATCATGCCCTCCTACCAATATATTCTTTGCGCCTTTAAGAAATTGCAAATAAGCATCAAAACAGATGGAATCAAAAGAGGTACCTCTATGTGCAGAGGTCAAATTATAGCCATGACACTTAAAATTCAACGCAATTATAGACCCGATTGTATTATGAGTAGAATTCATAAAATTGGAGGGTGGCAACATCTCCTCATCGTTTTTCAAAAGGGCATTGAGGAACTTCTCTGTATCCTCTACAGAGCCTAATCCTGTTCCGGTTAAAATAGCATCTAATGTAGCTCTATTTTCTTCGGGGATAACTGATTTTGAAGTTACTATCGCCCTCTTCATAACCCGACCCATCCTACGAGCCTCCATAATAGGGATAAAAGATTTAAAATCAGGATCTATAGACCTATTATGAGTCTGAGAATAGAAAATAGGATTTTCAAACCACTCATCACATAAGGGGTTTTGAATTGATATTTGTGCTGCCGATCGGATAAAGATTCTCATCAAAATAGTCAATTAAAAGTTTTGGCAATTATAGGGTGAGGCTATAAATTCATTTCTGGAATTTTGAAATTTATTTCGAGCTGATGGCTGAACGAAAGAAGTGAACAGCACAAACACCATAACCAACAGACAAACTGCAAGTTACCGAAATAAATCAAAAAGTACCCAAAAGTTTATCACCACACAATTGTATGCTTTATTTTCATTTTAAATGGTGAGTTTATATAACTCACTATATTTTAAACAGATAAGATTTGTAAATTATCTTATCTTAGAAAAGATGCACGAAGAATCGTTTCCTCCAAATCCGAAAGAGTTGTTCATTACATTCTGCAAGTTAACATTTTTCAAACAACCTTTCACTGGCACTAAACCAGTCTCCTCAATAGGCGACTGAAATTGGCAACAACCCGGTACAAAGTCATTCAACAAAGCCAAAATAGAGATAACAGTTTCTATTCCTCCGGCTGCACTTGTAGCATGACCGGTGAAAGACTTTGTTGACGAAAAATGCGGAATCTTCTCTCCGAACAGACGTTGAATAGAGACACTTTCGCACAAATCATTATTCCCGGTTCCTGTTCCATGAGCATTTACATAGTCTATCTGCTCCGGATTTAGTCCGGCATCTTCCAACGCTTTCTTCATGGCTAAGTAAGCCCCCTCTCCGGTTGGAGACGAAGCTGTTTGATGAAATGCGTCACAAGCATTTCCATAGCCTTTCAACTCACATAATATATTGGCATTACGCGTTTTTGCACTCTCTTCACTCTCAAGCACGATATAGGCAGCACCCTCTCCCAAATTCAAACCATTTCGCTGTGCATCAAAAGGATTACATACCTTCCGATCTAAAATCATCAACGTATTAAAACCATTAAGATGAAACTTGCTCAAAGACTCCGCACCTCCAACAATAGCAGCCTCAACACGTCCAGAACGAATCAAATCTCCTCCCATTATAATCGAATTTACAGCTGAAGAACATGCTGTTGAAAGAGTGGTGATTAAATCAAACTTACCGAAAGTTTCCGCTATCATATCTGTCCCTGCGCCACAATCATGCGCCGCTATGTAGTCGGTTTTCTTTCCCTCGAAAAAGTCCATATAATACTTTTCACTCTTCTCCATTCCGCCTACTGTGGTACCATTGATAAAAGCCACACGAGAAGCATCCGTAATGCCGGAATCTTGCATAGCCTCTTTCAAAGCAATTTTGCCCATCAAAGGGGTACGAGTAATAACACTTTCAGGAGCAATTCCCAGCAACAACTTCATCTCATCATCGCTCATTTTCACCTCTCCGACAGGAATATCTGCATGTTTTGTCTGAAGATAACGAATCTTTCCTACTCCACTTTCACCCTTCATCAAAGCACATAAATGCGCATCCTTCCCAACCCCAATGGCGGAAACAATGCCCATTCCTGTGATGACGACTCTTTTTGCCATTTATTTTGTGCGGTTCTTAGAAATATATTCTGCCATTACGCGTACAGATTGAAAAATTGATTTCCCTTCTGATGCATTAGCCAATTTAATTCCGTAGTTACGCTCCATCAATACAATTAACTCTAAAGCATCAATAGAGTCCAAGCCCAACCCTTCTCCAAAAAGAGGTGCATCAGAATCTATATCTTCCGGTGTCATTTCTTCTAAGTTCAGAGACTTGATAATCTCCTCTTTCAACTCTAAAATTAAACTATCCATATTCTACAAATTTGTTTTATGCAATTATTTATATCTCGCAAAGATAATGATATTTTACAAAAGATAAAACTATTTTTTGCGTTCCTGTTTAATACCATCGTGATACCTCTTCATCTGTCCATTCTGAAATCGAATTTTCAGGATTTACCGATATGCGAAATAGTAAAACATCGCATTTATCTTCTAAAAAATCAACCCACCCAATCAGCATCTCTCGAATTCCTTTGTGAGGCATAAATCCCAATTCTGCTACATCAGAAAGTGTAGCGGGCGAAAATTTTTCTTGAATGTAAAATGATGTCTCCCCCTTGATTTTATGACGTATAGCAATCTCTCCTGTCACTATATTTGCCAAAGTATAGACAAAAACAGCCGGACTTGGGAAATAGTTTGTTTCATCTGCAATTGTCTGCTGGTAACTTAAATCATTGTCTAAAGAAGAGACGCTATTTAGCAACAAAACTGAAAAATCAGGTTTCTCTGTATCGGAAGAGACGCCTACATTCTTCATTGCCAACTCAGCTGCTAAAAATCCCACCTTGCAAAGATTATCCATTTTAAAAAATTTAGGATATTGCAATTTTAATTCTCTATATATCTCCACCGGCCAACTACCATCTTCTGCACTTCTCGTCAACAAAAGATCTCCGTCGTGTATCAATTGGTTATTGGTAATTCTCACTACCGAATGTATATACTTTTTCTCCATTCTTTATCCTAATTTTTCAAAACATATAGCTGCATTACTACCTCCAAATCCGGAAATAATCTTTAGGAACATAGGATTGCAACATGTTTTGGTTTCTTTGTTTATCGTAATATTTTTTGCCACTCCAAAGGTCTCATGTCCCATTGTCCCCAATAGGGTATTATCCACCACCGCATGGGCTGAAATTATACATTCCAAAATACCGGCAGCTCCCAGGGTATGTCCGAAATAACCTTTCAAACTATTAACCGGCACATTGGCTAATCCGGATCTTTCTATTGCCCATGACTCCATATCATCGTTATAGGGTGTTGCCGTTCCATGCGCATTGATAAAGGCTAACTTGCTTAAGTCAACCTCTTTCACAGCATTTTGAATAGCATTGTAAAGCCCCTCTCCTGTTCTTGACGGTCCGGAAATATGATTGGCATCATTTCGATTTCCTCCTCCTCGAAAAACCACATCTCCTTGAGAAGGCTCTCCGCGATGAAATACAATGGTTGCCGCTGCTTCTCCTAAATTCAACCCTCTCCTTTCTGCATCAAATGGCTTGCATCGCTCGTTTGAAAGGGCTTTAAAAGATTGGAATCCGGAAATCACAAATTTGGACAAGACATCTGCCCCTACAACCACAGCATAGTCATAACCCTTCAATTGCATGGATTCTATGGCTAATAATTGGGCTGAAACTCCTGATATACAGGCATTACTAACTACCAAAACTTCATTGGGATTCTGAAAAAATTTCCCTATAAGCTGAGCAGAACGCCACAGATGAATACGCTCTTTTTCATAACCGTCATTCTCCTCCAACAACCCGATATTTCCCTTGGTGGTGGATAATACAAAAAGTACCGATGAACTTGACGGATCTATTTTTGCCGATTCAATGGCTTTTGAAGCTGATAGTATGGCAATCTTCTCAAAGGGGGTATATTTCATACCGTCCGAAAAGAGTTTAGCCGATTCTTGATTCACGGCTTCCCAATTTAACAAGGAGGAATAAAAGGGTTCTACACCGGGAAATACACCGGCATGTAATTTCCCCAGTGAAATACCCGATTTCACTTTTTGATATACCTCTTCTGATGAAAATCCCAATGACGAGATTATATTGTCGCTTATTTTATAAATCATTCTAAATAGAACTAAAATTATTGGGTAATAGCCACACGAATTTCTCCCTTGGCAATCAACTCTTCTCCAATCTTAATTTCTGCATTGTAAATAGACATATTCATAACTCCACTCATTGTCTCCTCTACCGTTGTTGTTAAATCTTCACCTCTATGTGGCAATCGAAATATCTCCAAACTTTTTATTGCTGCGATTACTCCCACTCTTATCAAGTTGGTTTTCCTGATATGAATCTCTACATACCCGATGTGGGCTGCTGCTGTTTGAGCGATATTTTCAATTAATCCGGCTTCCGTGAAAGTTTCTCCACGAAACAATGGATTCTCTTGTCGAACAATAAAGTGGGTTTTACAAACCTTCTCACCGCCCTTAATAATCTCATCTACCATCAAAAACGGGCGTTTCTGTGGCAAATATCTGTCGATAGGTAATATTTCTATTATTTCACTTTCTTGCATACTACCAAACTATGTCCCATTCCTAATCCATCATGTATTGTTTCAACCTCTAAACCGGCTTCGCGAATACAACGCAACATATCTTCAGAATAATACATCTTGCTATTTCCATTCGCCAATGCTGTAAAATAGATTGATGTTTGTGCCAAACAATAAGAGGCTGTCTCGAAACGTTGTCTATCCCAAAATGTCTCCATTATGTATAATTTGGAATTATCGTCCATTGCTCTCGCTGCTCTCGACAAGATGCTTATCACCTCCTCTTCGCTGAAACAATCCAAGAACTGACTCATCCAAATCACTTCAAACCCGGTTGGGAAATCCACCGATGGGTCCAACAAATTTCTTCCTATTCCGTGAATTCGTTCTCTCCCTTTTACCTCCTTTGTATGTTCTTTCATCAACTCCAATTGCTGAGGCAAATCCATAATCGTAACATGGATATCTTCTTTAAAATTTACGCAACAAGTCGCAAAACGCCCAGTGTTTCCGCCAACATCTAACAATTGGGTTGCTCCATCCTTAAAAACTATTTCCATTGCTTGGTCAAATGAGCAATTGGAGTAGTAATGGTCGAACCCGAACCAACTTTTTTGGACTTCCTCAGGCAAAGAGGAGAGCCCCTCATAGATTGTCGGCCACTGTCCAAAGACTTTTAATCCCTCCGGTTTGCCATTCAAAATAGATGCTTCCAAATCAAACAAACCCAAATAATTGACATCATGGTTATAGTCTAAATTCACTCGTACCATTTTATCATTCAATAAAAACCAGCCTGCTTTTGAAATGAAAAACTTTTTATCTTTTAGCAATACCGTTCCTATCGTTAACGAGGATTCCAACAAACATTGAACTCCATACTTGGATATTTTTGTTTTCTCAGAAATTTCTTCTATTGTCAATCCGTTCTTATTCTCATCAAGCAATTGTAAGATTCCAAATTTTATCATCAAACGAGAAACCTGAAAAACAACCGGACCGAAAGCAATCTCTTCTGCCAATCGCTGTGCTTGCAATGCGGTTAATCTATCTTTCGAATAGAGTTCTTTTTGGGGTGATTTTAATTCCATATATATCAATTTTAATTGTTACCTACTTTTCCCAGAACGGATAAAAATTAAACCATTGTTCAGGGTACTGTTTTACTATTTTTTCTAACTCTTTAACGTAATTTCTGGCGAATGCTTCTGCAATTTTTGCAGAGGATTCTTCTCCGCTCGGACAACTCAATTCGCGAACAAAGACTCTGTAATTAAGTCCTTTCTCTTTCATCACAAAATAGGCTATCATCTTCGACCGCAACTGGGCTGCTATCCTAAACATACCGGCAGGGAAATTGGCCTCTTCTCCTAAAAAAGGGATAGAGTAACTCTTCTGACTTCCCATCATTCGGTCGCACGCCACCATAACAATCTCACCATTTTCTATAGCATTTTTAATGGCAAAAATATGAGACATATCGGTTGTAACCGGAATTAAATTTATTTTCGCTCTCCCAAAAGCATTATCTCGTTGAGATTGAAAGTTAGCACTCTCGCCACCAAAAATAATTCCATTGATAATCTTTTTCTTATCCTTAATCCCCATTCCTCCTATCTCAGGATTCCCAATATGCGCTCCGGCCATGATAAAACCTCTCTCCGACTCAAAGATGGGGGTTACCTCTTCGCCACCCTCAATTGTTATCGTAAATTGAGAATCATTTCCGGCCAACAGGGCAAATTTATCCAAAACTACCTTACCAAAGGTAAGATGGTTCAAATAGGTGTAATAAAATGATTTCCACCATGGATATGAATATCTTTCTCTGAAATAGGAGTAAATAGCATTGTACCCCTTCTTAGCGAATAGAAGATAAAAGGGTATTACTAAATAAAGTATGGGATAAAGGACTTGGACACTAACCTTCTGCAAAAACCACAAAAGGAACGCTTGGCCAATTTTACCTCCTCCTGTTTTACCTTCCCACTTATCACTTTTTATTTCCATAAGCTAATTCTGTTGCAACTTCAATTCTCTTCTACAGTTCTTTAACAAACCGGTTGACTATCCATCGCACTCCTATCTTGTTATTTTGTCATTTTCTAATTTAAACTCCCCCTAAATCAAAGAAATGGCTAAATTTTCTGCCCGAAATAAATTTTAATTTGGACAGAATCAAATTAATTTTGAAAACTGCTTTTCGAACACAAATATAGTAAATTTACTTCGTCAGGTAAATAAATAATTCTCAAACTTCATCATTTGCTGCATTTGCATCCTCTTCTAAGAAGTCCCTCAAATCCCTGAAAACCTTTTCTAAAAAACTCATTTCTTTCGATAAAAAGGGATAAAACTCAGGCCAATCCGACCGTCTATGCAAATCTATACCCGGCTTTTGTTTATATATTCTTGAGACGAATTTCCCACATGGTTTTTGATATGAATCCTCCCATACAGAGTCAGGAAAATGTTTGTCAACTATACTTCTGAACTTTTCCATGGTCTCCATCATCTGCTTTCTTTTCGCCTCGCGAGGATGATTAAATTCCATTATAACAAAAGCCCCCTCTCTGTTGGCATCAAACTTCATCTCTACACCTTTTATCTTTGTGTTGTATAGGATCCACTTTTTCTTTCTATACTTAAACCGAGGCAATTGTGCACAGAACTCATCGAATCCTGACCAAAAGTCTCGCTTTAACTCCTTCATTTCTTCTCTCGTGTACATATCTCAAAATTTTAGACAAAAATAAACCATTAACTCAATAGTTCAAAAAGATTCTACAACAAACAACAAATCTGTCATAAAGAGAACGACATAAATCGGTGCAAATAGCAAGATTTACCGATTGCATAAAACTCCATTCTATCTACAAATTCTTTGATTAACTATATGCAGATTCTATAAAACCGGCTGTCACAAGATATCAAGACTCCATAATCTTATTCAACTCTTCCGATGTGGTACGCAGTTTATTTTTACAATACTCCACCAATTCGGTTGCCCTTCTGGCATTTTTGGCTAAATCATCTATTTTCAACTCATTACTTTCCAATGAAGAGAGTATCTCTTCCAACTCCTCCATTGCAGCTTCATAACTTTTTATATCCGTTTTCTTTGCCATTATCTATCATTTAAGTTATTTGACTATACTTGTTACACTATTATCCATAAAAAACGTTTCGATTTCATCGCCGGATTTCAGCTCCTTTGACGAACGAATCACCTTACCATTCTTGGTTGCAAAACTATATCCCATAGACATCAATCGTTGGGGAGAAAGATAGGTAAGTGTATTTTCTCGCAATTCCAATCTATGCAACTCATCTGACACTTTCTGTTTGACAAGCGAATGAATGTTCAGCATAGAACGTTCAATAGCTACCTCTTCTTGGGATAACCTGCGAGCTATATTTTGTTTTATCAGAAGCAATTTTTTATCTAATGTCTGATTATAATCCATGGCGACATTACTTAACCTCAACATAATTTCATGACCCAACGATAGGACTTTTGTCTCTAAATTCAACATCGTTTCGATCAAAAATGCAGCTACTGCAGTGGGAGTTTTACATCGAGTATGAGCCACCATATCAACAACAGATTCATCACGCTCATGACCAATACCGGTAATAACCGGCAAGGGGAATTGTGCCACTTCCGATGCTAAATCATAATCATCAAAGGCCAATAAATCGGTTGTTGCTCCTCCGCCCCTTATAAGGACAACAACGTCAAAATTGTCGATTTCATCGAAAACTAAATGAAGGGCAGATATAATGCTTGATACCGCCCTATCCCCCTGTACAATGGCAGGAAACAATTTATAACGGAAACAGAATCCATATTTATTATTCTCCAATTGATTGCAAAAATCACCATATCCGGCAGCAGTTGCAGAAGAGATTATCGCAATGCGTTGAGTAGGAGTTGCAAGCGATAAAGTGGCATTCATATCCCAAATTCCATCTTCCTTCAATTGTTGAATAGTGACCATACGTCGCTTGGCCAAATCGCCCAATGTGAATGTTGGATCTATGCTTAGAATAGAACAACTTAGTCCATAAATTTCGCTATATACCAAAGTGATTTTTACAAGGATTTTCATTCCCACTTTTAAATGACTACCTGTTTCTTTCAGAAAAAAAGGTTTAATCATTCCATAATAATTGGAATAGATGATTGCTCTGATTTTTGCCTCGATAATAGATTGAGAATTCTCATTTTTCTCGATCAATTCGAGATAACAATGTCCATTAGCATTCTCTCTGATTTCACTAATTTCGGCAGAAACCCAATAAGAACTTGCAAAAGATTTCGACAAAACAGATTTTACATTAAGGAGAAGTTCTTTTAATGAAAGATGACTCTCTATACTATCAATCACATCCATACCTCAAACCTATTTCTTTTTATTCCACCACCTACTTGTGTGCTTACTCGCATGTTTGCTATGCAGCAGAGATAACGCCTTATCCTTTGGTAAATAGGAGTAGGTTTTGTATCCGCTCAAAATTTCGTGCAAAGACCTAATCCATCTAACTTGGGTCTTATTTTTAAAAATTCTGTATTGATAATCCGGAAAATTGATATAATCCTCTTCTTTCACCGAAGAAAGTTCATGCCAAGTTATCAAAGGTTTATCATCATCTATCAACAAATTGATTCTCGCTATCCTGAACATTTCTACATCCGCATTAGCCCATAAATAGGAGGGTAAATTTTCAATCAAGTAGGGAGAAAGCAATTCATCTGCATCTATCTGAAAAATATAATCTTTCTCGGTATGTGCTATAATATGATTCTTAAACCGGGCAAAATTTTGCTCCAAAGGCGACTCGATAAGAGTATCTATTTTATCTCTATAGGAATCTACCACTGCTTTCACTTGTGACGTTACAGAAGAAGAATCCAACAGAAGTAAAATTTCATCTTCAGCTCTTACATAACGACTAAGTTGATTCAGCAACAATGAAAGTTCTTCTTCCTCATCTGACGCTGTAACCGCATAACAAATTGATGGAAACTGAGCAGACACACCACGACAAGGGAAAGTAAAAAACCTCCTTTTCAACGACAAAAAACGAAAAATCCCATTCAACTTAGACAAATTCATATCATATACAAATTCGATGATCATTGCTAACATTAAACAACATATCAGCTCTCGAAGGCATCTCTTTCAAGATAAACTTCGTAAGACGCTCATAATGTGAAATAAATCTCACCAACCCATCTTTAGACATTACATGGTTATTCTCTTTATTCGCAGTTACAATTCGTAACTTCTCTTCTTGCAATAATCTCCATTCATAAACCTTATCAAACGATGACACCTTCAACATCACCAAAAGATCGATTTTATCGAATAAAGACTTATAATTATCTTTCAACTGACTATTAACATATCTTCTCCAAATGCAATAAGGGTCTTCCAACTTTTCCAAGTCGTTAACAGGGTTCAACAATTCGGTCTCCTTTTGCTCTATTGCTCCCATAAACCAACCATCAAAAAGTATCACATTAGGACGACCTACAAAGCGATCCCACTGAGATTGCGGATAGGGGTCATCCATAGCCTTATTAAAACGAGGAATAATGGTAACACTATTCTCCTGTGCAGTAGATAATGAAGAGAGTACCGACTCCGCCATCCTAACATCGTGCGTACCGGGCACACCTCGCGTAATCAGCAAAGGATGAACGCTCTTTGCCAACTCTTCACGATCGGCTCTACTTAGATAGAAATCATCAATGCTCAACTGCACAACTTTCATTCCAAACTTTTGCTCTAACACCACTTTCAACAATTTACTGAAAGTAGTCTTCCCTGCTCCTTGCGCCCCATTGATGCCGATAATATGTGTTTGATCCTTTACATTCAATGCCGTATTAATTAAATTGGCCATAGGTAGATAGATGCGAGACAAATCTTCCATCAAGATTTCGTCCAACATCAACTCCCGAAGTTTTTTCTGAAACTCCTCTCTTAAATCTATATCCAACATTTCTCCATACATAGAATTCCCTCCTAAATTTTTAAAATTCTTTGTAATAGCATACGTAACTCATCATTGGGATCAGCTCCTTTGGTCATCAAAAAGTTCCCATCTTTATCTATTAAAAAGTAAGACGGAATACTCTTAATATTGAATAATTTCTTCAGCTCGTCAGGGTTTTCAACCGACCAAAACTCCATTTTATCTCCAAAACGATGAGACAATTTCTTCATCTGCTCAGGCTCATCGTATAAACCGATATTGATAATCTCTAAATCCCCTTTATAATCATTTTTAAATCGCAACATTACCTCCAAGTCTTTTTGGGTCTGATTTAGCATCGAATTACAAAAATTCAAATAGACAAACTTCCCAAAATAATCTTTCAAGTTGCACGATTTACCACTTGCATTTGTTGCCTTAAAGTCGGGTACTTGCATACCGATTAAGTTCCCCTGCGAGTTGTTTAACGCAAATGTCAAACTCTCTCGATTCTGCAAATCAGAAATTCCTGCACCAATTTTTTGCATAAAGTCATACACCTTAAACTGGTCAAACTCATGCTGATTCAACAAATCATACATCCACTTAATCGCCACCAACTCTTTCAACACAGGATCTGTAATTCCATAACGACGAGCAATGGTCAAAAAATAGATTTTCACATTCCCCTCTTCCACAACTCGTTGGAAAGTCAAATAAGCCTCTCTATCTCCACTCGATTGTTTGATAAAATCTGCAAACAACGAGTTAAAAAGATCCCAAAAAGCAGGATTGTGCTGCTCCACTCCCAAACGATTCAACTGATGGATTAATGTATCCTGACGACTTTCGGCAGACATATTTTGCAACATCAAGAAACGATACTCCATAAAACGAGCAGAATAGGCATTCTCATAAAGATCTGGAAAAATCTCCTTCATTTGATCGATTGAGGCGCGTATCGAGTCTAATTTTGTTCCATAACGAATGTGTTTCAAGGTATAAAAGTCAAACGCATCCTCAAACTGCATCAGCTGCGCATTCAAATCTGTCTGTTCCAATCCAACAATCTCCAACAAAATCTCCACAGGAGAAAAGTAGGGGTCTAACTTCTGACTGAGAGTTCTATGCTCTTTTTTAGGAAGTCTGATTTCATAATTCTTCCCAGGTTCAACAAACAAGAATCCTCGAAAAAGTTCCTCCGCAATGAAGAGTTGCATCGTCGATGATAAATCCACAACGAATGAAAAATTGCCCAACGAGTCCACCTCCGCCAAAGCCATAACTCGCTCCACATTTGAAATTTGATCCACATAACTTCTCAACTCCAATTTACTTCCACTATAAGAGGGAGCTCTACCGGAAATCGTTGAAATCTTTGCAGATACATTCAAAGATAGAATTGCAAAAGTTAGTATAAAAAGAAACTTCTTCATTCGCACTTGTAAAAAGTATTGACAAATATAAGAAACTGTTTTGAAATTTGAACATATTAACACCAACATAATGGCATAAACACCCTCAAACTTCTTAAAATTCTACAATAAGAAGCAGTTTAAATCTTATTGAAAAAAAAAATCTATAATTTCTCTCTCATATTTTCGGTAGCTATAAGATTCTTTTCAACCTATTTTATTATTCTTCTTTGATAATAGTCCGCTATTTTCTACAAAAGGATAAAAAAACTCTCAAATAGGCTCGAAATAAAATTTAAACAACTTCTAAATGAAAAGTCTATCTCACTTTTTTTTTGTTTTTTTGGCTATTTTCAGCTTTAAACACTACCCCTTCAAATAGTTTTTTGCAAAATCAACTGAAACATAATTATCAAGTGTAGTACATACCTCTGAAGAGAAATCGATGGCAACTTGTACAATTTTATTCCACAACTCTTCTGACAAACCATTTTTCAAATCCTCCCGAGTTATATTCTCCCTCAATAATCCAAAAACAATTCCTGCATTGAAATTATCTCCGGCACCAATGGTACTTTTAGGGGTGATTGTTTTTGCAGAAAAATTAAGTTCTACACCTTTAGAAAAGAGTTTTGCACCTTGTTCTCCTTGTGTGTAAATAAAATTCTTTGAATAATATTCTATGTTCTCTTTATAAACTTTTAATCCATCCGACTCTCCATAGATATTCATAAAATCCTCATCGGAACCCTTCACTATATCGGCAAACTCGTAATTTTCTAAGATAGAGGGCATTAAAAAACGAACATCGTTGATATGACTCTTCCTAAAATTTACATCGTAGTATATAATCGCTTTCCTTGTTTGTGCATATTCCAAAAACTCTACAACCTTATCTCTAAGCACAGGATTCAAAGCAAAATAGGAACCTATCAAAACAATATCATTCTCATCAATTCTCGGAGTAATATAATCCAAGCGTTGTGATGGATAATCTTTGTAAAATAGGTAATCAGCATTTTGCTTCTCATCTAAAAAGGCTAATGCTAACGGGGTTTTACCTCTATCAAAAGAGTAAATATACTTTGTCTCCACCTCATTTTCCTTCAGGAAGTCGCAAATAAGATGCCCTATTTTATCGTCTCCGATCTCACTTATAAAGGCAGGCTTTAATCCTAAACGTCCTAACGTAATCAACGCATTATAAACCGACCCTCCCGGTTTTGCTCCTATAGGTTGGTTATCTCTAAACAATATATCAAAAACGGTCTCCCCGATTCCAAATATCTTACGTACACTTCTATCATTTTCCATAAATCAACTCATCTTCATTTAGTTTATTCAATACTCCCTTCCAAACAGTTGTTTGATAACCTTGCGCACTTTTCCCTCCTATCAACATTAATTCTCCATTTCTGGAAGTTACAATTAGACCGGCTTGTGAGATTCCATTTCCTATCTCAACCAAATCCTTATGAGTATCTAACTTCCAACTTTTCCCTGAATTATAAGAGACATAGCACTTGCTCGAAATTTTGCCATTCTCCTCTCCTCCAATCAAGCCTAAAGTATTGTCATAGACGAAAGGCATAGGATTAACTAAAGCCGGTATTGTACCCGGAGCTAATAGTTGAAACACATTACCTTTTTCATCTACAGTCCAAACAACACCACCATCTGTTTCAGTTGCATACAAATAGGCTAAACTTGTTCGACCGGACATGGCCGTAAAGGCTACAATATTTTCTGTAGGGAAATTACTTGGTAGAGAGCAAACCTCTTCAAACTCGTCTGCATCAACACTTTTAGAAAAGAGAGACTTCCCATCACTTCCCTCTGCAATAGCCCATACCCTCCCATTGTTAACAAACAATAGATTTTCCGGCTGTTTGGCAAATTCTGCTTTAGCGAAACTGATTCCGTCTGTTGATGAATAAACTGCACCATCCATTCCCATCACATAGAATGAGGTTTGATCATAAAGCAACGTACTCCAATCCATCGCTTCCGACGAGAGTTCTTTCATGCTCCAATCAACACCGGTAGTCGATTGATACAAGAGGTTTTGCCCCGATTCATTTGCACAATACCATCTATACTCACTTCCAACCGTTATCGCCTTTTGCGACACCAATGAAGAATAGTCCGAAATAGTAGCCAATTGCTCCCATGTAAATGCTGCTACATCATAGGTATGAATGCGGATTTCCAATGTATAGCGTTTTTGGTTAACTCCATCTTCCGAGGTCGAAAGGATTTGCAATGGTTCTGATAAATCCAATCGTTGTCCATTGGTAAAACTTTTCCATTCTCCATCTTCAAGATACTGAATTTTGGGCTGTGACGTATAACCATAAATATAAGTCACAACAGCTGTATCTACAACTCCCATACCTAAGGAGTCATAATTAAAGATAATAGATTCAACATCGTTAATAACCATGGTTTGCTCTCCTAAATCAAAATTTAGGAACTCAACCGACCGGATACGAGCATCTTCACGATTTAAATCTATGTCTACTTCATTCTCATCATCATTACATGAAAAAAAAGAGATTGCAACTGTAGTTATACAAAACAAAGTCAAAAAATGCCTTAATCCTCTCATTCTAATAAATTTTAAACTGCTTCATAATATTAAACGCAAAAGTAACATAAAAATTTCACGTTGCATAGTTTGAAAATTGAAAATTTAATATTTTCTCTTCAATAATGATTGTATTGGTTCTATATTTTGCATCAACTCCACAAGATACAATGTCATGCCGGTCTCTAACCGATAGTTACCAAACACTAAGAGGTTGTTTAAATTTTATTTCGAGCCTATTTTGAGAGAGAGATTTTTAAGATTGTTTTTTGCCGTTAATAGTGGACAATTAATCTCAAGATGGCGAAAACTTGAGAGTGAAATTTAAAATAAAATTTAAACGGGTTCTAAACTATCCGACAAATTTATGACACGAAGGGGATTTCAATTAAAAACAGGTGAAATAATTAACGAAATGAAAATATTAATCGGTTAGGAAATAGAACAAAAGAGGCATATCAACCTATTTTGATACACCTCTTTTCATAAGATAGCATTAAGACACCTCTAAAAGTATCCTAACGTTTATTTCTTAACAATATCAAGTAGTTCTACGTCGAAGAACAAAACAGAGTTAGGTTCAATCATTTCACCTGCACCTCTCTCACCATATCCTAATTCAGAAGGGATAACCAACTCCCATTTAGAACCCACAGGCATCATCTTCAATGCCTCAGACCAACCCGGAATAACACCTCCAACAGGGAATTCAGCCGGCATACCTCTATCGATTGAACTATCAAAAACAGTTCCATCAGCCAACTTTCCAATATAATGCACCTTAACAACATCTTCTGCTTTTGGCTTTGCACCAGTACCCATAGTGATAACTTTATACATCAAACCACTCTCGGTTACTTGCATACCCTCTTTTGCTCTGTTTGCAGTAAGGATGCTATCTTCAGCCAATTTGTTGTTGATAGCCTTAGCCTTCATTCTATCCATTTCCGCTTGACGTAGGTCTGCAAAATAGTTTTGTAGAATAACTGTAGCATCTTCTTTAGAGATTTGTATTGACACAGAATCATTATTCATTGCTTTTAAAAATGCATTCAAAAAGATTTCTCTATTGATTGAAGATGTATCATTAGATAATTTCGGAAGACTTCCTAAATCGTTGTTCAACATAGCACCTTGGTTCACACCTAAAGCATAACTTACCGAATCCATTCTTGAAGACAACGTTTTTTCTCCGGTATAAGAAGATTGATTACAAGAAACCAATAGCAAAGAAGCTACGGCTACTGCACATAATTGAAATTTAATTCTTTTCATTTTAGTAATTATTTAATAAAGATTATTTTATTGTTCTTTGATATTCAGGAAACTGAAATTTAGAGCCTTGAATTGTATTTACAGCCGGTTTGGCAACATCCAACAATTCTACTTCAAATATCAGAGTTGAATATGGTTTGATGGAGCCGTTTCCTCTTGCTCCATACGCCAAATCATAAGGTATGTACAAGATGTATTTAGAACCTATGGTCATCAACTGTAAACCTTCTGTCCATCCCTTTATTACCTTATTCAAATCAAACTCAATTGGCTGACCTCTATCGTAAGAACTATCAAAAACAGTTCCATCCAATAATGTTCCGCGATAGTGAACTTTCACCTTATCTGTCAAGCTTGGTTTGATGCCTGTACCCTCTTTTATAACTTTATATTGCAAACCTGAAGCTGTTACTTTAACATTTGAATCCTTCTTATTGTTCTCTAAAAATAGTTCTCCCCTCTGCTTATTTTTCTGAGCCTCCAATTCTGTTGCTTTGATAGCGTAATTTTGGAAATAATCGGCAGTTGTGCTTTGAGGCATTAACAATTCCATTGTATCATTTGTCAATACAGAATTCATTCCTTTCAACAACAAATCCCAATTGAATGGTCCTCCGGGAAAGTTTTTCACATTATCTCGAATGTTTTTTGCAAATTCAATTCCCATAGCATAACTTGCAGAGTCATTGGCTGTTGCTAACTTCACCTTCTTAGGTTTTGCTCCTACAGATAAAACAAGTGAAAGTAAAACTGAAATAAATAAAAATCTTTTACTCATATTGCTCTAATTTTAGGTGGGTTCTATAAATTCACTTTGCGGAATTTTGAATTTATTTCGAGTAAATTGCTGGCGAAAGAAAGTGCAGTGTGACCGACTAATAAACCGCAAGTTGTCGAAACAAATCAAAAAGTACCGAAAAGTTTATCCCCACATGATTTATACTTTTTTAATTATAAACGGCAAATTTATAGAACTAACCTTTAGATTAAAAATTCGGCTGAAAATCTTCCTGAGAATTCAAATCTATTTACTTAGACAGAATTCTCAAAATAGAATTCAAACAACCTCAATATCAATTTCTTATTTTACGATAGATAACAATTCCACGTCAAAAATCAACACCGTATTAGGCGCAATCATATCTCCGGCTCCATGCTCACCATATCCTAATTCCGATGGGATAAACAACCTCCACTTAGATCCCACCGGCATCAATTGCAAAGCCTCAGTCCAACCATGGATTACTTGGTTTACAGGGAAATCCGCCGGTTGATTTCTTCTGTATGAGCTATCAAATACAGAGCCATCTATTAACCTGCCCTCATAGTGACATCTAACAGTGCTTGTTGCTTTTGGTTTTTCACCATCACCCATTGTCAAGACTTCATATTGCAATCCTGAATTGGTAACTTGAATTCCCTCTTTCTTCTTGTTTTCTTCCAAGAATTTCAAGCCAAATTCCTTATTCTTTTGGTCAGCCTCCAACTGAAGTTTTGCAAAATAATTGTTCATCAATTGACGTGCTTCATCCAAGTCCATCTCTAAATTTGAACCTTGATATGCATCCGCAATACCCTTATTAAATTTTTCTAAATTTAGGTCTTTAATCCCGGTTGCCTTAAAATTTGTGGCCATAGATAAGCCCAACGCATAACTAATTTTATCCATTTTACAATTTTTTTATGCAAAGGTAACAGATTTTATGAAATAGAGAGAGTTTTAAGATAAATTAAAGGTAAATTCTATTTACGCAAATCAATTTTAAAGTTCTTTCATTTCGAATGACAACTAAAGTTGAGTTCCATAAATTGACTGTTTATAATTAGGGAAGAGTAAATCACGGGGATAATTTGTTTTTCGAGGAATTTATAGAACCCGCCTAAAATATACTCACTACAAAATCATGCATCATCAGCCAAACCCAATAGCGCATCCCTTTGCCTATTAACGTAAAGATGATAACCCAGAAAAGATTACTTCTCATATAACCCAAAGCTACTGCGATCAAATCGCCCACAACGGGAAGAAAAGTAAATAGAGCCAATACGGCCCCCTTTTTATGCATCCATCCTACAGCTGATTGTAATTTATCGTAGGAAATATTCAGATATTTTTCTATCCATTCTATTTTTCCTAATCGTCCTATCCAATAACAAGTGAGTGCTCCCAATACATTTCCCATAGTAGCTGACACCCAACACCACAAGGGGGACGAACCGGAATAAATTAAAAGGCTTAAAACCGCTTCTGAACTTAACGGAACAATGGTTGCCGCTAAAAAAGAGGCTATAAACATACCCCAATAACCATACTCAGCTAAAAAATCTAACATAGAGAATTGATGGTACGATGACAAAATAAAGAGAGTGTAGCAAGCAAAAACAATACCCCCACAATCTTAGAAAATAGGGTAAATTGCATCGAAAAGTATTGCCCGATGGTGAACGAAGCAAAAAGGAATATAAGCGGGAACAACAATTCAACATCTATGGCCATAACTAAAACCAAAATCAGAGTAAAAAGGAGGTAAATCAAAATAAAAAAATGTTCCTCCCGATTTTTTACATTGAGTTGATTTCGCCATTGCGGATATTTCAATATTCCTAATAGGAAGAGGAACGAGAAAAAGATTAGATATCCCCAATCCCACCACTCTAAACTGCCGTATGACGAGAATACACCAAACGTCAACGAAGACTCAACAAATAGAATTAGCGAATCTATTGAGTTGGTATAGACCAGATAAATCATAAGGTACAAGAAAGGAAGTAGAAAGCCAAAAAACAAGGCTAAAACATTTCTCAACGTAAGAGCTTTAAAAACATAGAAGAAAGCCAAAAGCGGCAATACATAGAAGAAACATGGCACAGAAATAAGTGTTGCTCCGGCTAAGAGTAATCCGATATTAAAAGCATATTTAGACATCTCTTCGTATGGCAAATTGGCCATCATAAAAGAATAATATATCGCACCAAGTATAAAAAGAGCAACAACCAATGACATGGAGAAACCATGCGGGAAGTAGAAGACCGAATAAACAACTCCAAACACGTATGCAGGCAATACTGTACGGATGTTAATAAAGGAAAACACCTCATTAAGCCTTATCATCAAGAAACAGATTCCTATCAACAGCAAAAAACTTATTAACATTCCTCTCCATGAATGGATATAAACAGAGTCCCAAAGAAAAGCAATAATGGGGGAATCTCCTAAACAGAGATTCTCCCCTTTACATTCTGCAAATCCAACAGGAATATAAAGATCATACCACAAAAATAAAGCCACAATCACCCCTAAAATAACAGAGGGGGCAGCAGGTTTGATATAATCTTTAAATCTTACGTATTGCATATTATCAGTTTTAAAACACCATTATAGTGCTCCTAAATCTTTTCCAATATCAGAACGGAAATACTTCCCGTCGAAATTAATTTTCTGAACATTTTTGAAGGATTGTGCCAATGCCTCAGCACGATCTTTTCCATAAGAACTAACTGAGATAACACGTCCTCCACTTGTAACTAACTTCCCATTCTCCATTTTTGTTCCCGCATGAAATGCAATACTGCCTTCCACTTGATCCAATCCTGAAATTTCTTTCCCTTTTTCATACTCTTCAGGATAACCACCGGAAACCATCATAACGGTAACAGCGGCTCTTTCATCTTCCTCCAAACTCTTAGACGCCAAGGTACCTGTTGCAACACCTTCAAACAACTCCACCAAGTCTGACTTAATACGAAGCATAACTGCCTCCGTTTCCGGATCTCCCATTCGTACATTATACTCAATAACCATTGGTTCATTCTTCACATTAATTAAACCTAAGAAAATAAAGCCTTTATAACAAATATTTTCTTTCTTCAAACCTTCAACCGTTGGGATAACAATCCGCTCCTCCACTTTCTTCATGAAAGTAGCATCTGCAAACGGCACAGGAGATACTGCTCCCATCCCTCCGGTATTTAACCCGGTATCACCCTCTCCAATTCGCTTATAATCTTTTGCAACAGGAAGTATTTTGTAGCTATCCCCATCTGTCAAAACAAACACAGAGCATTCAATACCGGACAAAAACTCTTCAATCAAGACTGTAGCTCCGGCACTACCAAATTTACCACCCACTATATTTCTCAACTCTTGTTTTGCCTCCTCAATATCAGAAAGTATCAACACTCCTTTCCCGGCAGCCAAACCATCTGCTTTCAATACATAAGGAGCTTCTAACTCTTCCAAAAATGCGTATGCATCTTCAAGTGTATCTGCAGTAAAACTCTTATATCTTGCAGTAGGAATACCATGACGTAACATAAAGGCTTTCGCAAAGTCCTTACTACCCTCCAATTTAGCTCCCTCTTTAGAAGGTCCTATCACAGGTATAGAGGTCAACTCAGGATCATTTACAAAGAAGTCATACACACCTTTCACCAAAGGATCTTCCGGACCAACTACCACCATATCTACACCTTTCTCTAAGACAAAACTCTTTAAAGCAGGGAAATCAGTTGCTGCAATCTGAACATTTTCTCCAATAGTTAATGTTCCACCGTTTCCGGGAGCAATGAATAATTTCTCTACTTTCGGACTTTGAGCTATCTTCCACGCTAAAGCATGCTCACGACCACCTGAACCCAATAATAATATCTTCATACGCTAAATAATTGATTTTTGTTTTATAGTATCCTCCGTTATTACCTCAAACTTATATCCCTCTTTGATTAAAAAATCTATCGTTTTAGGCAGAGCATATCTCAAATTTTTCTCTGCCTTGAGAGAGTCATGAAAGACAATAATAGAGCCATTTCTAACATATTTTTGAACAATCGAAAAAACTTCCTCTCCTGATAATTTACGGTTGTAATCCCTCGTAACTAAATCCCACAAAATTATCGCATAATTTTTCCTTAACTTCCATTTATGAAAAAAGGAAAATTGACCATGCGGAGGGCGAAAGAAAGGACTATTGATAAGAGCATCAGCCCTTTCCACATTGTCGGCATAGTAATCCAAATTATTTTTAAAGCCTTGTAGGTGATTAAAGGTGTGGTTCCCAATCTGATGTCCTTCCGTCATCACCTGTTTAAAAATATCGGGGTACTTTCGTACATTGTCTCCTACACAAAAGAAAGTTGCTTTGATATTCTTCTCTCTCAAAAGATCCAAGACGTAAGGTGTTACCTCCGGAATTGGTCCGTCGTCAAAAGTCAGAAATACCGTTTTTTCTTCTTTCGGAAGCCTCCACACTGCCTTCGGCATAATATACCGAAAGCAACGCGGGGTCTGTTCTATAAACATCTTATCTCAAACGATTATAAATTGAAATATAGTTACCATATCGAGCCTCCTCTTCTGCAGGAAGATTTCTGATATCGTACTTCATCTGAAGAATCTCTGCATAGATGGACAATTGATGAGAGAAATCACTCGAACATCTCTTTTGATCTTTCTCATTCATATTGGCAATCCATTCCAAATATTGAAGAGCAGTTGTCTCCATCTTATTGATAATCTTATCTCTTTTCTCCACCTCGTTCAATTGGTCATAGACACGAGCCATCATTAACGAACCGGAGCTGTAAGGAATTTGAGGTTCAGGCATCACCTTTTGCGCATAATCCAACACCTCTATCACTCTTTGTTCCTTCTCACTTGCAAAAGCATTAACAGCTGTTGTATCAATATTTTTCGCAAAATTTCTCATTGCTGAAGCCAACTCTTTGTTGGTCATACCCTCGGCACTAATTCCCAAAAGATTTTCTGCCATCGGACGAGCTCTGGAAATGATTAAAGAATCGGAGAAACTATTGGAACTTAACAAGCGTTCATTAGCATAATAGTTGGCAGTCATATTTCTGAATGCAGACATTGAGCGAGCATCCAATTTTGGCAAATCATACCCGTAATCCAAAACAACGGCAAGAGCCTCTCCGTAATTTTGCTTTAATCTCTCTTGACGAGCTTCATCAAGTAAAGCTTCAGCCAAACGAACAAACATAAATCGGAATGTAGAAGTCATACGCAAGTTGTTCTCATCCATATAGATGTCAGGGTTTTCTGCAATTCCTCCCCATTTGAACTTATGCATCATGTTGTCATACATTTTTTCTGTATTTACACGTTCGCTCGTTGCAAAAGGATCCGATTTAACCGGAGTTATACGATAAGCCATACCCTCCAATTCCAGATAATCATCCAAACCTACATAATTGTCAGCACCCACAGTTACGGCAAAATAGATAGGACGTTTCCACTTATTATTTTGCAAAAGGTCCATAATGGTGATTTCATGCTTACCAATATATGTTTTAGAACGAAGATCCATTTCAATCTTATCAGCCACATTAGACAGATTTGAAGAATCTACCATACCGGATGCCAACACATCCTTCTTATCAATATCAATATAGACTCTCTTCGAAGGAAGGAACTCAATATCATCACCATAGTTATGTAAACGAGAAAAGTTTTTCGGATTTTTCAAGATCTCTAATGCCGTATTTGCATCAATAGATGGGGTCATATCAAACAAATAGGCCACATCCAACTTCCCGTTCATATAATTTTCTGCTTTTAGCGACAAAGGAAGAGGGTCTGAAAGATAGGCCTGTCTCTTCATTTGATCTACGTACCAACCCATTTGCAGATAGCTCAAATTGGCTACGCGTGCATCTGTACCATTACCTTCCACCTCTTGATTATACCACAACGGGAAAGTATCATTGTCACCATTGGTAAAAATGATTGCATTAGGCTCTAACGACAACAAGTAGTTATGCCCAAAATCACGAGCTGTATAACGACCGGAACGATCATGGTCATCCCAATTCTCTGATGCCATCAATATCGGAACCGGCAAGCAAAGTAAAGTTGCCACAGTAGCAATTATACGCTTATCCAATTTTGCCAAATACTTCTCTAATAACTGAATAATGTACAGAACACCCAATCCAATCCAAATAGCAAATGCATAGAACGAACCGGCATAAGCATAGTCTCGCTCTCTTGGCTGATAAGGAGTCTGGTTCAAATATAGAACAATAGCCAAACCTGTCAAGAAAAACAGGGTAAAGACTAACCAAAAACTCTGCGATCCCTTCTCTTTTCGAGAGAATTGGTACATTATTCCCAAGATACCTAACAACAAAGGCAAGAAGTAATAGGTATTTCTACCCTTATTATTTTTCAAATCATCCGGCAACAATGATTGATCACCCAACATCAAATTATCAATAAACGGAATTCCGCTAATCCAATTTCCATTGGTAATTTCTCCATGACCCTGAATATCATTTTGGCGACCCACAAAATTCCACATAAAATATCTCCAGTACATGAATCCTACCTGATAGGTAAAAAAGAATTTTAAGTTTTCACCAAAAGTAGGCACCACTTTACGCTTTGTTTCGCCCATACTTTGATAGGTAACCTTTTTTCCTTTAGAACCACCCCAAAGTTTGTATGCCGCCACATGATTAGGTTGCTTACTATGCATACGAGGGAAGAGCATACAAAGGTCATAATTATAATTTTTCTTTGTATCGTATTTCACGTAACTATCAGCCTCTTCCGGAGATGATTTGATCTTCTTCGCATACAAAGGAGCACCCTCGTCGATATCAGCTTCCCAACCTTGACTCGTTCTCACACGAGCAATTTCGGATGCATACGTTTCGCCATAAAGCAAAGGAGTATCACCATATTGTTCGCGATTCAAATAACTCTTCAAAGAGAAGACATCATCTGGAGAGTTTTGATCCATAGGAGTATTAGCAGCAGAACGAATGATAATCGTTGCGTAGGTTGAATATCCAATTAAAATGACTGTACAACACAACAAGATAGTATTTAGCAATGGGACATTGAAAAACTTCTTGTTGGAGAAAAGGAAGAATCCTAACGCTGCCAACAAGAGAATTCCCAACCAAATAGGTAATCGTCCGCCCAAGAACGGAATACCTAAAAGGAAAATAGACAACAAGAAAGCAATATTCAAACGAAGTTGATTATGCTCTCCCTCCATCTCTCTACTCTCCCAGATACCCCAAACCAAGCATCCAATAAGTAGCAACGCATAGAAAAGTGTTCCGGTATTAAATCCAAATCCTAAAGTATTAACAAAGAACAATTCGAACCATCCGGCAACCTCAACAAACCCAGGCACAATACCATAAAGGATTAATGCCAAAATAACACAAGAGATAACCAAAGCCGTAAAGATTCCTTTCGCAGTGGTATCATATTTCCTGAAATAGTAGATTAAAACCAAGGCAGGGATAGTCAACAAGTTCAACAAGTGAGCACCAATAGACAATCCCATCAAATAGGCAATCAAAATCAACCAACGATTGGCATAAGGTTGGTCTGCCACATCCTCCCATTTCAACATGGCCCAAAAGACAACCGCTGTAAAGAGAGACGAGTAGGCATAAACTTCACCCTCGACAGCCGAGAACCAAAATGTGTCAGAAAAAGTATAAGCAAGTGCACCTACAACACCGGTTCCTAATATACCGATTGTTTTTTCTGTTGAAATTTCGTCGCCCTCTTTCACAACTAAACGTCTGGACAAATGCGTAATTGTCCAAAAAAGGAATAAAATACAAAATGCGCTACATAACGCCGAAAATGCATTTACCATCATCGCCACCTGAGATGGATCTGATGCAAAAAGGGTAAAGAAACGTGCCGTTAACATAAAGAATGGTGCTCCCGGCGGATGTCCTACCTCTAATTTATACGCAGTTGAAATAAATTCCCCACAATCCCAAAAACTCGCTGTGGGTTCCATTGTCATCAAATAAGTTGTTGCCGCTATCGCAAAAACAACCCAACCTACAATGTTGTTGTACAGTTTAAATTGTTTCATTATAAAATTTATATTATTCTTCAACCTACAAAGGTAATTCTTTTTTTGTAAAAGTAAAAATTACGAAACACTTAGAGGGTGTTTTAAATTTTATTATTAAATGAATTTTGAGCTTCACTCTCTTTTTTTCGGCATCTTTGAAGTGTTTTTTAACCTATTTTTTTTAGAATAGTCCTCTATTAACTTCAAAAGATTTATAAAAATAATCTTAAAAATCGCTCACAAATATGCTCAAAATAAAATTTAAACAGCTTTTTAAAGGAGAACTCACAATTTTATTGGAAGTAATTTGAGACTGTGAAAATAAAACTCTAACTTCGCAAGCTGAATGGTTTCGACAAACGGATCCTAATAATTAACTCATTACAACACAATGAAAGTCGTTAAATATTTCTTACTTCTACCCTTCATATCTTTCAGTTCTCTCTTATTGCATGCACAGAATCAAGCTGTAACTCAATTTATTCAGCATCCCAATTTAGCATCTGCCAGCATCGGTTTTTTACTGAAAGAGTTGGATAGTGGCAAAGTGATTGCGGAGTATCAATCTCAGACTTGTCGCAACCCGGCTTCAGTCACCAAATTGATTACGACAGCAAGCGCCTTTGAAATGTTGGGCGACACTTTTAAATTTAAAACTGTATTGGGATACGAAGGTGTTGTTTCTGACTCAATTTTAGAGGGAGATTTATTTATCATCGGTGGTGGAGATCCTACTTTGGAATCCAAACATAATCCGCTACCAAATAATTTTTATATCAACTCAATAGAGGCTATCAAAAATGCCGGCATTAAAAAGATTAACGGGAAGGTGATTGGCGATGCCTCTCTCTTTGCAGAAGATGGAGCTCCATTTCTATGGTTGGTAGAGGACATTGGCTCGTCCTATTCGCCTACTCCATCAGCCCTGACTGCACATGACAATCTTCTGCAATTTACGCTTATCAGTGATTCTGCCGGTATTACTCTGAATTCTCTCAAACCGTTCTCACCTCTGTATCAACCCAAAATTGAGCTTCTTAACAATGAAGGTGAGATTGGGTGGAGAGTTTCAAAACAGGATTTTTCGTGGGAACCTGCCATTCGAGGTAATTTACCTATCGGAAAAAAACGGGTGATCAAAACCGAGATCCCTGAACCTGCCATCTTCTTGGCAGACTCGCTACAACGATTAATGAACAGAGTAGGAATCTCCATAGATTCAGTTGTCTGCAGTGTCAGACAGACTCAAAAAAAATGGGGAGGCACAATATTATATACTCAAAACTCCACTTCCTTATCTGAAATTGCTAAAATCACTAATCACCAAAGCAACAATCTATATGCGGAAAATATCTTTTTGTATCTGTCATTGCAAAATGAAAAGAATAAGATATGCACAAATGGGAACTCACACATTGCCATAACCAGCTTTTGGAAAGAAAAGGGAGTTGATACGAAACATCTTTTTCAGGTCGATGGGTCGGGCATGTCAATGAAAAATGCTATTTCACCTAAACATATCGTGGATATTTTGGAATATATGCAAAAGAAAAGTTCTCATTCTCGCGCTTTTATAGAGTCTATTCCAATAGCCGGAAAAAAAGGAACTGTTGTAAACTTTATGAAAAACACTCCTCTTGCCGGGAAAGCACACGTTAAAAGTGGCAGTATGGAACGTGTACAAAATTATGCCGGATATATTCAAAAAGGGGATAAATGGTACGCATTCTGCATTATGGTTTCTAATTTTGGAGGGCAACGCGGTAGTGTAATCAAACAAATCTCAACACTACTAAACGAAGTGATGAGTACCTTGTAACATTGGTATAAGCGCAACTTGTAGGGTGTCAGGTTTCAGGTTGGTAGCTACCCAACAATTCTCCGCTCTCTCAGTCTGGAAATTAGTCTTGCGCCTAAAAATTGACTTTATCAATAGAATTTACCTCAAAAAATTAGTAAAAATAAAAAAAAATTGTATTTTTGTCCGTTGAGAATAGGGAGATGGCAACTTCTATAAATTACGACTTTGAACGATTTGATTGGGTCGGATGCTTTGAAGAACGCGCTCCTATCTTGCTCATATTTGCATAGTTACAATATAAGCTATTCCAAAAAAAATGAGGGCATCATAGGTGAAATACTTCAAAAAAAACGTCCTAACACAACTTAATAAAAAGCCTAAAATATACAAAACAAAATCTATAAAAGTCTCCCTTATTAAACGAAGAGAAATATTAAACATTTTATACCATAATTACACATGAAAACAAAAGTATTCACACTAATTGCCGCTATGGCATTTGCAACCTTGGGAGTATTTTCTCAGGAGATTGCGACATGGGCCGGTTTTACTAAAGCCGCAGTAACATGGACTTTTGACGATGGAGCCAATGAATCGTCCGCTCATACTTGGGCAGCCGGAGAGTTGGAAAAATACGGATTTCCCGGAACATTTTACCTTGTAACCAACTGGACAAGCGGCCGATATGGTACCTATTCCGCATTGGTGGCAAAAGGACACGAAATAGGAAGTCATAGCGACTCTCATAGTTCTAGTGACGGAGAATTAGCATCTTCTCAAAACACTATAAACCAAAACATATCTGGACAAAAGTGTCTTACAGTAGCCTATCCAAACTGTTCAGTTCCGACAGAATCTACAGTATTGCGTTACTATATTGGAGGACGAATTTGTGGAGGACAAAATAATTCAAAATCACCCAATAATTTTGCACGCTTGGATAGTCATATTTGCGGAACTCAAGGAAAAAATAGTGCATCTCAATTTCAATCCACTTGCCAAAGTGCTGCCGGAAGCAATGGTTGGACTGTTTTCTTGATTCATGGTTTTTCACAAAGACAAGCAGCCGGAAGTTACTCCCCTACCAGCGAAAGTGCTTTCACCGAAACACTCTCTTGGCTGGACAAAAACAGAAGCACCTACTGGGTTGCAACTTTCAGAGATGCCATCAAATACATCAAAGAGAGAGATAATGCCACTTTAAAAGAGACAAGTGCCACAGCGTCTGAAATCACCTATTCATTGACAGACAATTTGGACAATAGCATCTACAATTACCCTCTATCCATTAGAATTCCGATGCCGGAAGGTTGGAATGATGGGGCTGTAGTCTATCAAAATGACGAGGAGATAGAATCTAAAGTTGAAGGAAATTACATCTACTTCGATGCTGTTCCGGATGGTGGAACCATTTTGGCAAAATCTCTTGGTTCTGTTGTTCCAGACCCTGAATTTAAATTCACCGAACCTACTACAGCTCAAAATTGGTGCTTAGACTCAACCTACACTATTTCATGGACAATGAGTGGTGAGGCTTCTGCAGAGTATTCATTGGTATGGGGAGAAGATTCAGACGAAACTTTAACCATAAAAAACGCTACAGCATCTTCTGAATGGGGAGAAACAGCTGATAATCCATACTGGACAGTTGATAAGATTTTGACCGATGATGGAGCTCACGGTGAAAATAGCAGATGGGGTTCAATGAGCGGAAGCGATGAATATGTAATCCTCGACTTAGGCACAGAACAATCCGTTGGCGGTGTAGTGATTGATGAGTTCACAACCTACGGAATCGTAACAAGTTTCGAAATCCAATACGATAAAAATGGATCTTGGGCAACTGCCTACAAAGGTACTTCCATCGGAAATGATTTTTCTACAACTTTTGCTCCTTTCAAGAGTAGCAAAGTCCGCTTCTACATACACGAATGTGGAGAGGGTGCCAATATCAACTACATTGCGTTGAAAGGAACATCTTCTGTAAAACTTAAAGAGGGTATCACCGGAAATGGAAGCTACACTTGGAAACCGGAAGTTACCGGCAGTGGTAGTCTTTCTATCAAAAAGGCCTCAGGTCGTTCATTAGGTGCATCTGCGGTTGTAACCGTTGAAGATTGCAACGCCACAGAAGAACCCGGCACTCCAAATACTCCAAGTACTCCGGGCACTCCAAGTACACCTAATAACAGCTGCTATGACGGAAATGGTTATACCGGTCCGAGTTGTGATACAGAGGGTACAGGAGCTTATCACACAGGTATATATCGCAACCTATTTACAGAATATTTAGGTGTAACAGAAGAAGAGGTAGATAAAAAATTAAACTCCATTTGGGAACACTTCTTTGGAGGCGGAAGCAACACGGTTTATTACGAAACAAATGATAACATGGCATACATATATGACACCGGAAACAGCGATGTTCGTACAGAGGGCATGTCATACGGAATGATGATTTGTGTTCAATTGGATAAACAAGAGGAGTTTGATAAAATTTGGCGTTGGGCAGAAAAGTATATGCAATACAAACAAGGCAATGAAAGAGAGGGACTATTTGCATGGCAATGCGAAACAAACGGAACCATTAAGGGTAGTTCTTGCGCTCCGGATGGAGAAGCTTACTTCTTGACTGCGCTATGGTTTGCTTCCCACCGTTGGGGTAATGATGGTGAAATAGACTATGAGGCTGAGGCTCAATATTTGATAAAAGAGATTTTGGATAAACCGAATCGACAAGCAGGAGCTGTTTCTCCAATCTTCAATATGGATAACTACTTAATCACCTTTGGAGAAACATCATACGCATTTACCGACCCATCATACAATCTTCCGGGATTCTTAGAGTTGTGGGCAAGATGGACAGATACCAACAAAGAGTTCTGGGCAAAAACGGCTGCAGCATCTCGCGACTTACTCTATAAATCAAGTCACTCCTCAACCGGTCTATTCCCTGACTACAGCTCATTTGATGGTTCTCCTTACAAACCGGATTGGGTTGGATATGAGAGTGACTACTACAAATATGACGCTATTCGTTGCGCAATGAACGTAGGTATGGATTACCATTGGTTTAATTCTGACAGTCGCCAGACTGCTATGATGACAAAATTACTTACCTTCTTCAAAAACGATGGCTACAAAAATGGCTATTTCACAGTGTCCGGTTCTGCCCAAGGCGGTAACTACTCTGAAGGTATGGCCGGTGCCAATGGTGTAGGTGCTTTTGCATTGACTGATGAGAGTTTGGCAAAAGAGTATGTGGAAAGATTATGGAAAACCAATCCGCCTTCCGGTCAATGGCGCTACTACAATGGAATGGTTTACTTCTTGTCTATGTTGAATGCTTCCGGACGATTTAAAATTTGGAAACCTGCTCCGGAAACAGACGAAATTACTTTGGAAGATGCAACTTCTGTAACTTACGATGGAGTAACATACACAGAAAGCACATCCATTTGTAAGATAATTGATTGTGTTAGCACGAAAATCAATATCATCATTGGTAGTGGAACAGGACTAAATGAGGCAACTAATGACGAAATTAAGATTTATCCTTCTCCTGCTGAAACTGAGATTAATATTGAGTGTGCACAAGGAATCGGCTCTGTCAAAATAATTGATATGAGAGGTATTACTCTCATAGAGAGCGCAGAAAGCACCATATCTGTTGAAGATATTCAAGCAGGACAATATATCATCAAGGTTCAAACAAAAGATGGAAATATATTTAACTCTAAGATGATAAAGAGATAATTATTTCGTAACAGTCAGACTACATGGAGGGTGTATCAAATTGATATGCCCTCTATTTTTTTAGCAACACCCATGAGACGGTTAAATCCCATTCGCAAAACGAAAAAGAAGTTTAAAGAGTGTTATAATACAACTCTCCTTAGTTTGTATTATACAATAACATAGAGAGATATTTCAAATTTTCTTTATCTTTGTAAAAACATTAAATATCAGAAATTATGGGCTTATATCTGAATCCGAATGCGGATGCGTTCATGCAGAACAGAAATAAAAAGATATATGTGGACAAATCACAGATAATCTATGAACTCAATGACTTGATAGATTCTGACGATAATTTTGTCTGCCTCTCCCGTCCACGCCGTTTCGGGAAGAGCATGGCGGGCAACATGATTTCTGCCTACTACTCAAAGGGCTGCAACACACGGGAGGTCTTCAGCCAGATGAA
>SUWZ01000019.1 GCA_015061185.1 Bacteroidales bacterium | reverse complement strand
TTTCATTTCGAACTGCAAATATACGACAATTTACTGAAATCCAACCTTCCTTTACATGGAAATATTATTTTAGACCATTCATGATTTATGATTTCTCATTTTCATTAGCTCTTTTGAATTTCTTCTTACTAAGAAGCTGTTTAAATTTTATTTAAAAAAAATTTAGAGTTTCACTCTCTTATTTTCGGCATCTTTAAGATTCTTTTAGGTGGGTTCTATAAATTCATTTCGAGGAATTTTTGAATTTATTTCGAGTAAATTGCCGTGCGAAAGGAAGGAGCAGTGCGAGCACTGTGACCGACTGACAAGCAGCAATTTGCCAAAATAAATCAAAAAGTACCGAAAAGTTTATCAATCTTCGATTTACACTTTTTAAATTTTAAACGGTGAATTTATAGAACTCACCTTAAACCTATTTTTATTCTCCTTTTTTGATAATAGTCCACTATTTTCTGCAAAAGAAGACTAAAAATAGATTTAAAAATCTCTCTCAAATATGCTCGAAATAAAATTTAAACAACTTCTAAGAAAAAAATAACAACTTTACTACCTATATCTGCAATTTATCTTTATATTTGCGATTAATATCTATGGTCGCAAACTACAAATATTAATAAGGCTGCTCTAAAAATTTAAGGTAGCTATCTTTTTAATTCAAATTACAAAATAATGAAAAAATTATTTCTTCTCGGTATATTAATGATTACCGTAACTTTTCTTTGGGCTCAAAATAGTTTTGTTATTTACATGAGCGATGGCACTACTGTTGATTATCCAACTTCTGATGTTGATAGTATCGTATTTGTCAAAAAAGAGGTAACTCCTCCCGACTCCTCCTCTTCTAATCCTTCTGTATCGTTTACAGACTCTGTTCAGATTACTCGTTCGGGAGGTTGGTTTGAATCCGGATTTGTTGAATGGACTCCGCTAAATGGGGCTTCCGACTACAATGTTTACTACAAAAACAAGGAGGCAAATTCTTACTCCGCTATCGACAAAATGTTAATCAGAAACTATGGTTCCTACATTCGTGCTGACATCCCGGGATTACCTGCCGGCTCCTACGACCTAAAAATTGTTCCTGTAGAGAAGGGGAAAGAGGGGAATAAGGCATCTGTCACCTCCATCTCCACAAAATCCCACAACAGAGAAGGGTTTGCACATTTCAACAACAACACAGGAGTTGGTGCCTATAATAATGATGGTTCGTTAAAAGAGAATGCTGTTATTCTATACATCACCGAAAAAAGCAAAAGCTCAATCTCTTTGTCGGTACAAACTTCTTCAACAGGATTTACAGAATGTGTCGGCATCAGTGCTATTTTGAAAGCTTTGCAAAAGGGATATGAATCCCGCCCCATCTGCCTACGCCTTATCGGGAAAATTTCCATTGACGGCATAAACGAGTCCGGCGATACCAACAATCTTCTTATCAAAGCGAGTTCTACCGACAAACCGGTTCAAAATATTACTATAGAAGGTATTGGAGAGGATGCTGTGTGTTATGGATTCGGAATTCGCTGTAATAGAGCCCGTAGCATCGAAGTCAGGAACTTAGCTATTATGCTCTTCGGAGATGATGGCATTGCATTGGAAACTGCCAATAGTAATATTTGGATTCATAACAACGACATCTTTTATGGGACTGCAGGAGGTGACGCTGACCAAGTGAAAGGCGATGGTTCAATGGACTTAAAAAATGACTCAAAATATATCACCATCTCTTATAATCACTTTTGGGATTCGGGAAAGATGTCTCTTTGCGGAATGAAATCTGAAACCGGAGAAAATTGGATTTCGTACCACCACAATTGGTTCGACCACTCGGATTCTCGCCACCCTCGCATCCGAACAATGAGTGTTCATATTTACAACAACTACTACGATGGCGTTTCTAAGTATGGTGTAGGGGTTACATACGGAGCATGTGCATTTGTTGAAAATAATTACTTTAGAAACTGTAAATATCCGATGTTAATTTCAATGCAAGGTTCTGATTCCGGGACTTTCTCAGGAGAAAATGGTGGAATTATAAAATCGTTTAACAACTATATGAGTGGTGAAAAATCATACATCACTTATCAACAAAATAGCAGCGACTTTGACGCATACGAAGTCACTAACAGAACCGACCTTGTACCTTCTGATATAAAATGCAAACAAGGAGCAACCGGTTACAACAACTTTGACACCAATACATCTGTGATGTATAGTTACACACCTGACCCGACCGACAAACTAGTCGAAATTATAGAAAATGAGGCAGGAAGAATCAATGGTGGTGATTTCGCTTGGGAATTTGATGATAGTCAAGATGATGATGACTATGCCGTAAATAACGAATTAATGCAAGCCATCCAAAATTACACATCCCAATTGGTATCCATCTTTGGGGAGTAACCTGAGAAACAAAAAAAGAGGGTGTATCAAAATAGATATGCCCTCCTTTTTATCCTTATAAATCATTACGCTTCAATCTATAGAAACGATTTAGACCCCTCTTAACTATAAAGAAAGAACCTTATTGGCAAATTCGTCCCAAGTCATAAAAGGATAATCCAATTCACCATAATCTTTATCATTCTTTCTTATTCGAACAAACTTCGCACCACAAGAGAAAGCAGATTCACCATCTGTATCCTCTCTATCTCCCACCATTAAAATTTCAGAGCAGGAAACGCTCAATGATTGTGCAATTTCATACATTGGACGACATGCAGGCTTAAACGCACCCATAGTAGGCGCACACCAACAATTACGAGTCAAATTCTCTGGCAACCCTACCGCCTTCATTCTCTGAGGGAGCATAGGATAATCAGAATAAACTGCCGTTGCTATTCCTTTTTGGTTTAATTTTCCAAAAACCTCTTCCACCTTATCATTGGCAAAATAATGTTTCTCCAACACCGATATAAAACGATTCATAAAATCATTTTCATACCATACTTTTGCCGATTCAAATGAACATTTCTTAGCAGTAGCCAAACGTCCATAAAACTCTTTTTCAAACGCCTCCTTGGTCTTCAAATCTACACCTTGCATATCTTTTCTGAAAGTTCTTTCTTTTTTCATTATAAAGATTTCAGACAAATCAGCCATAACAAACCAAAATGGGAAATGACGATTATTATACAATGTGCCATCAAAATCAAACACAACGGCTTTTATGCCTTTAAAATCAACTTCCATTCTTATATAGAGCGAATTACTTCTTAAAGTGAGTTCTATAAATTTATTTCGTAAAATTTTTGATTTAATTTCGAGTTGATTGACGTGCAAAAGAAGGGAGCAATGCAAACACAATGACCGACTAACAAACAATCGGAAGCCGTTTAAATTAAAATCGCTCTCAAATATGCTCGAAATAAAATTTAAACAACTTCATAGCTACCGAAATAGATCAAAAAGAACCGAAAAGTTTATCAACCCACGATTTGTACTTATTTAAGGCAACTTCTATAAATTACGATTATATATTTCCGGTTCAAAAATTCAATTTCAGAAACTTTTGATTTATAGAAGCTGCCTTAATTTAAAACTATGAATTTACAGGACTCCCTTTAACTAAATCTTTAAATTTAGCATGACGAGCCTCATCTTGCAACAATAAATTCAACTTAAATTGTCCGTCACGAGCGCCCTCGTCAATACAACGAGCTTTGAATTTTTCAAACGACTCAGAAACGAGAAGATGAGTATATGGATCATGCACACGCAACGAATCGCGTTTTGCTTGGTACTCCATATTTCTATTCTTCAACTTTTCATCAACAACCTTAGTAAATTTCTCAGCCTCTTCTTGAGTAGTTTCTTGATTCTCAAATTCATAATAGAAACGATAAGCAGAAACACTCATATCAGCAAATCCGATAAAGAATTTAACCGGCATATTCAACTCTTTTGCAGTCTCTTCTACCGCTGAAGTGAACTGAGTTTCATGCAATTTTTCTCCGGTCATTGTTACAATTCCATTGATTTTCTGCACCATGTGTACCTTCGGGATTGTTCCATAAAAACCTTCAACTTCCAACAAATCACTCATTGTGTAACGATACAAACCAGCCCAAGTTGTAACGTACGGACAATATTGTTTTCCTAACTCCAACTCATGCAATTGCAAGAATTTCGGATTTGGATTTTCCAAGTCATCTTTCTCAACAAATTCAAAATAGTGCATGTGAGGGAACAATACAGTTCCATTTGTTTCATCCAAAACCAAACCTGCTCGACATTCTGAAGAGAAGTAACTAAACTCCTGATGTAACATCTGAGAAGGGAACGAATCTTTGAATTTATCCAAATAGAATTTTGTATTACCACACTTCCATGTATTCAAAATTTGCATATCCGGCCAATAATGTTTTGGAAGCACCTCTCCATATTTAGCTTTCAATTCTCTCAACTCTTTTGCACGCTCAGGATTAGGTTTCAAATTCTTAGCTTTGATAATATTTTGTCTGATATCTTCCGGTATATCTAATTTTCTACTGATTGTTCCTTTTTCGATATCTTCTACATAATCATCAAAGAACTCATTCACGTTCTTCTGCATCTCAACAATAGTAGAAGGGTTGGCAGTTACCACCAAATGAACATTATGTTCAATACCCAAACGCATAATCACATAGTAACGTGATTTATAGTCTGATATTGAGAATACATCTGCAGGTGCAGTATAAATCACCTTGATAAATTCAGGACAATCACGTTGTGTTACACCCGAAACAGAACCAAATACAGTTCCATCAGGAGCAGCACCTTCAATCGCCTTACCGACAATTGATACGATAGGACCTTCAAAAACTTTTGGTCTATTCTTAATAAAAGAATACAACCAAACTTTAGTCATTTTACTATAAATGTTGGAATAATATTCATTGGTAATCGGAATCCATTTAGGTTCGCTTGTTGTTCCTGATGTTGTTGCATACATCTTAGGCTTTCCCGGGAACAAAACATTTTCCTCTCCATTTTTATGACGTTCTACGTACGGACGAAAATCTTCATAATCGTTAGGTTTTACATTTTCTTGGTAACGTTTGAACAACTCTTCAGGTGTCTTAGCCTCCAAAATCTTTGCAAAATTATGCTCCTTCCCGTAAACAGAATCTTTTGCATATTCCAATATCTGACGTAATGTCTTTTCTTGTGCCTTTTTACAGTTCTTCGCTGCTTTATCCAATTTCATCCATTGCATTTTTCCTGCAATAGTCAAGAGTGTGTTAATTTTCCACAATCCTTTTGTCTTTGGTTTACTCATAAATTATCTTATTGTTTATTAATTTCATATTTGGGTGCTAAAGTAATAAAAATTAAAGGGAAAACTATCCTATTTGTAAAAAAAATTAACTATTTGCGAAATTTAGAATATAAATTAAGAAGTCATGAATAGTAACACTCTAAATCTTCCCTTGTTAATTTGGGAGAAAATCATAAAAAAAATGAAAAGAGACTGAATCAAACTTTCTTTGAAACAGTCTCTTTTAAAAATTCCTTAAAATTGTTTATTCCATCAATTTCCTATAACGAATTCGTTTCGGAGCCACATCGCCCAAACGTCCTTTTTTATGTTCTTCATACTCTGAATATGAGCCTTGATAGAAATAGACATTGGAATCTCCCTCGTAGGCCAAAATATGCGTACAGATACGATCCAAGAACCATCGGTCGTGAGAAATTACCACTGCACATCCCGCAAAGTTTGTCAATCCCTCCTCCAATGCTCTCAACGTATTTACATCAATATCATTGGTAGGCTCATCTAACAACAATACATTCGCATCCGATTTTAGGGTAAGAGCCAAATGCAAACGATTACGTTCTCCACCCGACAATACACCACATTTTTTCTCTTGGTCGCCCCCAGTAAAATTAAATCGAGACAAATATGCACGTGCATTTACATCTTTACCTCCCAAACGAATAAATTCTGAGCCTTGAGATATTACTTGATATACCGTTTTCTCCGGATCAATATCCTTATGGGATTGGTCGGCATACCCTACTTTTACAGTCTCTCCCACTTCAAACGTTCCTCCATCTACACTCTCCAAGCCCATAATCATACGGAATAGTGTTGTCTTTCCGGCTCCGTTCGGACCAATAATTCCTACAATACCATTCTGAGGCAAAACAAAATTCAAATCATCGAATAACAATCTATCTCCAAAGGCTTTTTTCACCCCTTTTGCCTCAATAACTTTCGCCCCCAAACGAGGTCCGTTCGGTATAAATATTTCTAATTTTTCCTCTCTCTCTTTTTGGTCTTCGTTCAACAATTGGTCGTATGCATTCAAACGTGCTTTACCTTTAGCTTGACGAGCTTTAGGAGCCATACGCACCCATTCCAATTCTCGTTCTAACGTTTTTCTGCGTTTACTTGCTTGCTTCTCTTCTTGTTCTAACCGTTTTGTTTTTTGTTCCAACCAAGAGGAATAATTTCCTTTCCACGGAATACCTTCTCCCCTATCCAACTCCAAAATCCAACCTGCCACATGATCCAAGAAATATCTATCGTGCGTAATTGCAATAACTGTTCCTTTGTATTGCTGCAGGTGCTGTTCTAACCAATCGATAGACTCTGCATCCAAATGGTTGGTCGGCTCATCTAACAACAAAATGTCGGGTTGACTCAACAAAAGACGACATAGAGCAACCCTTCTCCGTTCTCCTCCGGAGAGATTTTTCACCAAAGCATCCTCTGGTGGACAACGAAGTGCATCCATTGCTCGCTCTAATTTATTGTCCAGATTCCATGCATCTGCTTGATCCAATAATTCTTGCAACTCTCCTTGTCGAGCTATCAATGCATCAAAATCTGCATCCGGATCTGCAAATTTCTCATTTATCTCATCAAACTCTTTCAGAAGTCCGACTACTTCTGCAACACCTTCTTGAACGACCTCCTTAACAGTTTTTTCATCATCCAACTTAGGTTCTTGTTCCAAATAGCCAACAGAATAGCCCGGAGAAAAAACAACCTCACCTTGGTACGATTTCTCAACTCCTGCAATAATTTTCATTAAGGTAGATTTTCCGGAGCCGTTAAGACCAATAATTCCAATTTTTGCTCCATAGAAAAAAGATAGATAAATGTTATTAAGCACTTTCTTTTGATTATTAAAAGTCTTACTTACACCTACCATCGAAAAAATAACTTTTTTATCGTCTGCCATATTAACTAGATTTATAATTTATTCTGAATTAGCTTTTAGCGGATTCTATCAATTCCTTTCGAAGAATATTACCTCACAGTTCATCTACCGCCTTTTTGTACTTTTTGCAGGTGGGTTCTACAAATTTATTTCGAGAAAATTGCTGAGCAAAAGAGAGGAGACTTCTTAATCATCCACCATCTTCAAAAACTCTCTCATCCCTTCTGATGCAACTTTTTGAATTACGTTTACAGATGTATTCACCGGCAATTTAACCTCTTTCGGGTCAATGAGATAAATCGGTATTCCTGAGGGTACATAACGCACCAATCCCGCTGCAGGATAAACCAAAAGAGATGTCCCTATAATTAAGAACAAATCGGCCTTTTGGACCCACTGGATTGCCAGCTCAATATTGGGAACGGGTTCTCCAAACCACACTATATGAGGGCGCAACTGAGCTCCATCCGGAGCTTTATCTCCTAATGCGATATCCAACGAATCGAAAGGCAATGAAACAACCAAATTTTCATCATCAATTGAGCGTGCTTTCAACAATTCTCCATGGAGGTGCAATACTTCAGAACTACCGGCTCTCTCATGAAGGTCATCAATGTTTTGCGTAATAATAGACACGTCATACTTGTTTTCCAACTGAGCCAATGCCTCATGCGCAAAGTTAGGATGATGATTCTTCAAATCCTGTCGCATACGGTTGTAGAAATTCAGTACCAACTCCGGATCTCTAAAGAAACCCTCCGGTGTTGCTACATCCTCCACTCGATACTCTTCCCACATTCCATCAGAGTCTCGAAATGTACGAATACCACTCTCTGCACTAATCCCGGCTCCCGTTAATACAACTAATCTCTTTTTCATAGACTATTTACAATTTTAATCGAAGTGTTGTCTAAAATTGAGTGTTCCACCTCCAAACTTTGCCTCAACTATGGTAATTTCAGCAAGTTCCTTCAAGGAACTCTTAGTTGTAGCGTCGGTTTAAAATTTCCGAATACAAAAATGCCTTTTTCAACTCTTCGGGAGAATCCAACTCTGATAAGAAACCTAAATCCATAGCCTCCTCTGGTTCTGCAGCCATTGTCCTTAAGTCAAAAAGACCTCCGGTTCCTTCAAGAGAACTACTTCCCATAAAACCAGAACTTTCTCGTTTTTTCAACTTCTCTTTAAGCAACTGTTCACTTGCATATTTAGCAGCATTAACTTGCTTTACCACCTTCTCCAACTCTTTTTTAGCTTTCTCTTTTTGAGCAATTTCTTCAGAAAGGCTCCGTCTTCTTTGCTCCGGCGTACTTGCTGTTTTTTTCTGCGTATGGGTGGCAATTTCTCGCTCCACGCTATCCTTCGCTGCTTTTTTCTTGCGAACATCAAAATAGACTCCAATAGCAAAAATTGCCACGTAAATGAGAATAAACAAAAAATCCATAATCAACCTAATATTTAAGGTGAGTTCTATAAGAAGCTGTTTAAATTTTATAAAAAAATTATTTTAGAGTTTTACTCTCTTATTTTCAACATCTTTGAGATTCTTTTTGACCTATTTTTATTCTCCTTTTGATAATAGCCACTATTTTCTGCAAAAGAAAAATAAAAATTGATATAAAAATCTCTCTCAAATATGCTCGAAATAAAATTTAAACAACTTCTAAATTCACCATTTTTAATTTAAATAATATAAATCTTGTGGAATAAACTTTTCAGTACTTTTTAATTTCTTTCGGCAACTTGCTATTTGTCAGTCGGTCATAGCAATTTACTCGATAAAAATTCAAAAATTCCTCAAAATGAATTTATAGAACCCTCCTATACTGATTAGAATTACAAATTAGCATTAATTTTTTCCAATAATTCATTTTTAGGTACTGCTCCGACGGTTTTATCAACCACCTCCCCATTCTTGATAAAGATGATAGTAGGGATATTTCTGATTCCAAACTTAGAGACAATGTCCGGATTATCATCTACATCAACTTTTCCAACAATGGCTTTACCCTCAAACTCTGTTGCCAACTCCTCAACAATAGGGGCTATCGAACGACAAGGACCACACCATTGAGCCCAAAAATCAACAACCAATAACTGACCTTTATTCGCCATCTCTTCGTAATTTGCATCTGTAATAACTACTGCCATGATAGTAACTTTTTTATTAATATTAATTTTATTTATCAATAAAGCAATTAAGCTCTTAATTACACTTGATTTATCTCAAATTCAACTTTTAAGTCGGTCAAAGCATCCAAGAAACTCTTTGTTACATTCACTCCTTTGAACGCACGACAACGCAAATTTAATATTTTTCCTGAACTTTGCATCAACATTTTTATATATAACGCACTCCCCCCCGAATCTGTTTTGTATAAATCGCATAATTCATATACTTGAGTACAATGCGTTGAACACATAGAATCATTCATAACGATGACTATATTTTCAACCATTTTTTCTGCATCATTCGTCAAAAGAGAAATTTTTGAAACCACAATCGATTTACGATCTTGATAAGCAAACCGTTGTTTATACTGAGCATGAAGTAGCAGTTTATATCCTGGAACAAAATAACCGGAATAAGGTACTAACTCCTCACCAAAGAAGAAAAACTCATAAGACCCTACGTACCCCTGCAAGGTAACAATCTTATATGGGCTTCCTTTTTTTGTTGTTCCTGAACGAACATTGGTCACTACCCCTCCTACCAACAAATTTTTACCTTCGGATTGCGCCAAAAATTCTTCATCATTTAATTGCCCCACTTCTGCATTACATACATAATTCAAGACAACATAATAATCATCCAACGGATGTGCAGAGAGGTAAATTCCAACCAAATCTTTTTCTCTATTGGATAATTCTGATGAAGACATACTCTCTACCTCAGGCAATACCGGTTTAGCAATCATGGCTTCACTCATATCTCCAAATAGGGAATTGGCACTTAACTCTTTTTCAGACTGCACCTTATTCCCGTAGCGAATAAGAATATCTAATACAGAATCCCCCTTGATGGTTGCCGCTAAAAAATGTTCTCTTTTTACATCAGGAAAACAATCGAACGCTCCCGATAAAGCTAAATTTTCAATTGTCTTTTTATTGCAAGCCGAAAGATTTACACGCTCAAAAAAGTCATAAATATCTTTATATAAGCCATTCACTTTTCGTTCTTTAAGAATCGCATCAACGGCTGCCTCTCCCACTCCTTTGATACCGCCTAATCCAAAACGTATGTTTCCTTCTGTATTGGAGGTAAAGTTCAAATAACTTTCATTCACATCAGGGTTCAACACCTTTATACCCATTCGTTTACACTCCTCCATAAACTTAGCAATATCAGATATATTATCTTTATTTCTCGTCAAGTTTGCCGCCATAAAATCGGCAGGATAATGTGCTTTTAGGTAAGCTGTTTGATACGAAACCCAAGAATAACATGTTGCATGCGACTTGTTGAATGCATACGATGCAAACTTCTCCCAATCCCCCCAAATCTTCTCCAAGACTTTTTCATCATGCCCGTTTTTCATTCCTCCAGCCACAAACTTAGGTTTCAACTTATCCAATGTTGCTCTCTGTTTCTTACCCATTGCCTTACGGAGTGTATCAGACTCTCCTCGCGTAAAATCTGCCAACAAACGACTCAACAACATCACCTGCTCTTGATAAACAGTTACCCCGTAGGTATCTTTCAAGTATTTTTCCATAATCGGAATATCATACTCGATAGGTTCTTCTCCATGCTTTCGGCGAATAAAAGTTGGGATATAATCCATCGGTCCCGGACGATATAGAGCATTCATTGCGATTAAATCCTCAAAAGTAGAGGGTTTCAATGCAATCAAATGCTTCTGCATTCCTGGCGACTCAAATTGGAAAGTTCCCACAGTAGCTCCATCACTATACAACTTATATGTCAATTCGTCATCTATAGGAATTCTGTCAATATCTACATCAACACCATGTGACAACTTAATATTTTTTAGAGCCTCCTTAATGATACTCAGTGTTTTAAGCCCAAGAAAGTCCATCTTTATCAACCCGACAGACTCAACATAGTGTCCATCATACTGAGTTACCATAACATCTGTTCCCGTGGCACGATCTTTGACCGTAGAGATAGGCGCAAAATTAGTTAAATCATCAGCACCGATAATAACTCCACACGCATGAATTCCGGTCTGCCTAATCGTATCTTCCAAAATGGAGGCATAATGCAACATGGAGGAAATTCCTTCATCAAGACCTTCATACGCCTCTTTCAATGGTTCAACATATTTCAAACAATTTCTGATATTCACTTTGGGCGTTTTTCCCTTTTCGTCCACAATATTATCAGGAAATTTATCCGGAATCATCTTTTTTATGGCATCCACTTGTGGCAAAGGAATATCTTGCACACGTCCGACATCTGCTATCGAAGACTTTGTTGCCATGGTTCCGTATGTAATAATATGAGCCACCTTTTCTTTCCCATATTTCTCTGTTACCCACCGGAGCACTTCTCCTCGTCCGTCATCATCAAAATCGACATCAATATCGGGTAAAGAGATACGATCCGGATTTAAAAAACGCTCAAACAGCAAATCATATTTCAGAGGATCCACATCCGTAATCCACAAACAATATGCCACCACCGAACCCGCTGCAGATCCACGACCTGGACCTACAGAAACTCCTAATTCTTCACGAGCCGCTCGTATATAATCCATAACAATCAAGAAATAGCCTGGGAATCCCATGGTTTTCATGATGTGTAACTCAAATACTATTCGCTCATGCTGCTCTTGTGTCAACTCCTTCCCATAACGTTTTTCAGCTCCAATCCAAGACAAATGAGCCAAATAATCGGCCTCTAATTTTATACGATATAATTTATCATACCCTCCTAATTTTTCAATTTTAGCATCTGCCTCCTCTTTAGATAGAACAACATTCCCCTTTTCATCTCTCGTAAACTCATTAAACAAATCCTCTTCTGTAAATTTCTTTCGATACTCCTCCTCCGTTCCAAACGATTCGGGAATCTCAAATTTAGGCATCAACGGACCGGAATCTATCGAGTAGGTTTCGACCTTATCGGCAATCTCCAACGTATTAGAGAGAGCCTCTGGAAAATCAGGAAATATAGCTGCCATCTCTTGAGGAGATTTCAACCACTCTTGTTTGGTATAATGCATACGATTTTCATCGGATACTTTTTTTCCTGTACTTAAACAGATCAAGCGGTCATGCGCCTCTCCATGCTCCTCCTCTACAAAATGGACATCATTGGATGCTATTAACTTCACACCCGTTTTCTTAGACAACTCCGCCAAATGAGGAATTATCGCCTCTTGCATTTGATAGACCTCTGTATCCGCATTGGGTTTATCCGTTTTATGACGCTGCATTTCCAAATAATAATCATCACCAAAAACCTCTTTGAACCACAAAACGGACTTTTCGGCCTCTTCATATTTTTTTGCAGTCAATAACTTGGCAATCTCACCTCCCAAGCAGGCAGAACAAACAATAAGTCCCTCTTTGTATTGTTGCAAAATATTTTTATCTATACGCGGACGACGATACTCTCCATCCACCCACGCAATAGAAATCAACTTACACAAATTACGATATCCTGTTTTATTTTTGGCCAATAACACCAGGTGATAACCACTGCTATCCACAATATACTCCTTCCCTGATATTGGGTCAACCTCCTTATAATCTTTATCCTTATCATACAAGGTTCGTCGTGCACAATAAGCCTCAACTCCAATAATCGGCTTAAATATCTGTTTTTGCAACGATTCAATCTTTATCTTCGCCTCATTCTTCTCCTCGTCAGTAGCAGTGTCGGATTTCAAAATCGCCTCTTGGCTCTTAATATCTCCTTTGACCGATTTATTTTGGCCTCCCACATAATCCATAAACTCCTTCATACCAAACATGTTTCCATGATCAGTAATAGCCAATGCCGACATCCCACAACGTTTTGCTTTTTCCACCAAATCGGGAATTTTAGACATTCCGTCTAAGATCGAATAATGCGTATGTACGTGCAAATGAACAAAATCTCCCATAAAAAAAACAACCTATTTTTTATAAACCAACTCTACCTATAACAAAAATCAGCACAAACGAATTCATTCAAACTCATAAAGGCAATACAACATACTACTATCTTTAATCTATCTCTACATCGAACTAAATTCAATCCACACAACTTTCTGCACGAATTGCATTCCATCTTATTTCATCCATCTTGGTTCCAACTACTTGAACAATATTTCCACTAACCAAAGCTCCTAATTCTCCACAATATTTCAAAGAGTGCCCATTAGAGTAGCCACACAGAAATCCGGAAGCATACAGATCTCCGGCACCGGTAGTATCAACAGCCTCAACACCTTTCAAAGGCAAAACCTCATACACCTCTTCACCTCTACGAATTATTGATCCATCCTTCCCTTTTTTCACAACTGCAATTTCACAATACTTCTCTGCCAACAAATCTGCCGCCTCATTAGGAGCTAAGCCGGTAAATGACTTCGCCTCCTCTTCATTAGCAAAGATGATGTCCACATATTCAGATGTAATACGATGCAAAAACTCCAAATTATCCTCCACTACATTATAACTCGCCAAGTCCAACGAAATTTTCAAACCAGCCTCTTTTGCCAATTTCAACGCCGTCTCTATCAAATCATAATTTTGAACTAAATAACCCTCTATATGGAATAAATCATACCCTTGAAATTGCGATAAATTAAGGTCAACCGACTGCAATTCACAAGCTGCACCCAAATAAGTTATCATCGTTCGTTCACTATCCGGAGAAATTAACGACACACAAACGCCTGTCGGCAAATCACTCTTTATCAAGAATGGTTCAACTCCACAAGATTTCATATCCCGACCAAAAAAGCACCCCTCTTCATCCTCACCAACCTTTCCAATAAAACCACAAGAGACACCCAACTTTGCCAAACCGGCTATCGTATTCGAAGCAGAACCACCAGTCACAAAAAAACGCTCTCTATCATGAATGGCATTTTGCAACTCTACAGACTGCTCCTTACCAACTAACTGCATACTACCTTTGGGATACGAAAGTCTCTGTAACAAATCATCCGAATCCAAAACTGTTAAAACGTCCACCAAGGCGTTTCCTAATCCTAAAATCTTTAACATAATTCTCTCTTTGGGCTTTCGACGCATGTTACACCGACAAGCAATGTTTGACAAAACCTTAACTATCTCAATTATAAGCTCATGAATCTGTTTCTTATCACCTCCATGGCTCAGCACAAATATAAGTAAATAATCCCAAAATCACAAGATAAACTTTATCCCATTTTTTCACAAACCACACCTTCAAGTTGGGATTAAATTGAATTCCCAAACAAAATCATCAACTAAGAAGTTGTAAAATTTTTATTTCAGACATATTTGAGAGGATTATTTTTTTCGTTAATAATGGACTGTTATCAAAAAACAATAATAAAAATTGATTTTAAAACACCTATAAGCCTATAATTTTAACTTATAACTCCCTATTACTAAAGAGCATAACGTTTCGACAAAGATTTTTATTTCAAATTTACGGCAAAAATATTGCATAATAAAAAAAATGTACTTACCTTTGCAACGCATTTGAGAGAAAATGCATAAACTCTTCCTTAGCTCAGTCGGTTAGAGCATCTGACTGTTAATCAGAGGGTCCTTGGTTCAAGTCCAAGAGGGAGAGCAAATTTCTCATAAGAGAAGATATTAAGTTAAAATTTTATTCTTCCTTAGCTCAGTCGGTTAGAGCATCTGACTGTTAATCAGAGGGTCCTTGGTTCAAGTCCAAGAGGGAGAGCATAAGAGAACAAATTGTCGGCAATGATGGTTTGTTCTTTTTTTTGTTTTAATATGCCCTCTACAGGAAAACGGATCACCGTAAATTTTCGGTGGAGATGTAAAAAAAACTTCTCCAAAACTAATTTCAACAGTCAATCACAACTATTTGGTCGATTTATTTTCTCTTTTAGGAAACCATCCCCGTTCAACTCGCTTTCGCTGTTCAAAGACCTCTCCAATACTCCAAAAACTTGAAAATGCAACCACGCCTAAAAAGACAGAAAGAATAAGTTCATCGCAACAAAGCGATAGAATGGAACATACAATTCCCAAAACTAAAAATGCCCACCAACATTTCACTCCAAAATAATATTCTCCTTTTATTACTAACGGATGAAATAACCCAATAACAAAGAAGGAGAAAAATCCAATAACCAAACCGGTTAAATTATTTAATTCTATAAAATCAAACATATACAATCCTAAAGTTTTAGCATTTATATCTCTGCAAAGGTACTTATTTTTAGTTAGGTTTAAAGAAACATAAGAAGAAAAAAAATAGAAAAATTCACTACATTTAATGATAGCTATTTCATTTCTTTTATCGTATTTTTGCAAAAAAAATGATGAAAAAAAAGTTACTTAATAGAATAACATATTTCCCATTTATCTTGTTGGGTATAATAATTATATACTTAATAATTAATAGCTTCATTGGAAAAACTCTTCAAAATCCGACCGACATTTCCAACCTATATACTTCTACACCTCTTCTATGTTTATGGGGATTATTGGGAGTGGCAGGTATGATGGTTCTACTCAGGAAAGGTGATGGAAGGAAAATGCCATTGCTTCTATTTCACTGCTCACTGATTCTAATTCTACTTGGAGCTTGTGTCACTCACTTCACTCATGAAAGCGGAATCTTACATCTACGAAAAGGAGTAGAAAAAAACAAATTTGTCTCTTTTCAAGAAAACCGACTTATCAAACTTCCTTTTTATTTAACACTTTCTGAATTTAACGTAATCAACTATCCGGGAACAACCACTCCGTCCGACTATAAAAGCATTGTCCAAATTAAAAAAAATCAAGAGAGCATCTATGCTACAATATCCATGAACAAGATATTAAATATAGATGGATATCGCTTTTATCAAACCAGTTACGACGAAGATTTAATGGGAACAATTTTAACTGTAACCTACGACAAATGGGGTGTCCGCACAACCTACACCGGCTATGGACTACTCTTCGCCTCCATGCTTCTGCTGCTACTTAACCCCAATGGGAAATTCAGACATCTCCTAAAAAATGAACGTTGGAAAATGCTCTCGCTACTGATTTTTTTTATAAGTATTCCCAACGAGGGTTGGGCAAAAACAAAAACTCTTTCTAATGAAGAATTAGTGGCTTTCGGTCAAATCTTAATACAACACCAAGGTCGAATCTCCACTATGGAAAATTTTGCAAGCGACTTCACCAAAAAGATTACCGGTAAAAGTTCCTTTAATGAATATTCTGCCCTTGAAGTGCTCTGTGGATGGATTTTTGCACCTGAAATTTGGCAGAACGAACCTATGTTCAAAATCAAAGGTAAATATGAACAAAATGTATTAGGAATAACTACAGACTACGCAAAATTCACCGACTATTTTAACAATGACAAAAGTTACAAAATAGAGCAATTTATGTCGCAACCCACCACCTCAAAAGAGAAAGAAAAGAGATGGAAAAAGTTAAGTATTATCGACGAGAAGGCCCAACTTATATTCATGCTACACGCAGGAGAACTTATCAAAATTTTCCCTATAAACAACGAAGGAAATATCGAATTAATTTCGTCATCTGATGCTAATTCTTCCACCCTAAATTCTAACGATTCACTCTTAACAACTCACTTTTTCCCACTTCTATACGAATCAATACAAAAGAAAGAATCTTGCCAAGTTTGGATAGAGCAGTTCAAAAAACATCAATTACAAATGTTAGGAGAGAATGCACCTTCAGCAGTTCAACTAAAAGCAGAGCAACTCTATTTAAAATACAATATTTTGCCGACATTAGGATATTGCACATTAACAATCGGATTTATTGCTTTTATTACTCTATGCTTACAACTTATCAGGAATCGTCGTTTCTACCAATTCCAAACACTCCTCTCGGCTTTCTTGCTATTGTCATTTACCTACCTATCATTTATCCTATCACTCAGGGGAATAATATCGGAACGACTCCCTTTCTCGAACGGACATGAAACATTGCTTTCTATCGCATGGATGGCACAACTTTGCGCACTGATAGCCCGAAAAAAAATAAATATCGCCACTCCTATGGGTATTTTAATCTCCGGATTTGCTCTGCTTGGGGCAACATTAAGTGATTCAAACCCGCAAATAACCCACCTCATGCCGGTATTAAACTCTCCATTGCTTAGCATTCATGTTTCATTAATGATGATTTCCTATACACTGATTGGATTTATAACTATTATCTCTCTACTATCCGTAATTTTGATTTTATCTCAACAAAATAATGAAGCTATCCAAAATCTCACATTGCTCAACCAATTATTGCTCTATCCTGCACTATTTTTCATGAGCGCAGGAATATTTATCGGAGCCATTTGGGCCAATGTTTCGTGGGGGAATTATTGGTCTTGGGATCCCAAAGAAACTTGGGCTCTTATCTCGATGTTGTACTACTCTATTGCCATGCACAACGAGTCGTTACCTTTCTTACGCCAACCTCTCCTATTCCACCTCTATCTTATAATTGGAGCCTTCATGGTATTAACAACCTATTTTGGAGTAAATTACTATTTTGGAGGGATGCATAGCTATGCGTAATTTCAAAGAATATCACTAACTGTGGCGACTATTTCTGAAAATATCCCTAATAAAAGGGATTTTACAAAAAAATATAGCATTGTATCTTTGTATCAGAAAATTAAAACAGAGTCTCTAATTACACAAAAGAGACTCAACAATGGACGATTAGAAGAGTGTTGCTTTTGTAAGCCATAATTTTTGCAACTATCTTCCTTTCGAGAAACCAATAAGTTTGTGAATAAATCAAAAAAGAACCACCTTGTGAAAAGTGGTTCTTAATTTTTATTGGGGACTGCTCAAATATCAGGATTTTCAGGAAGAGAACTATCATACTCACGCATGTGTCGATAAATCGTCTCTATACGATAAGTAATCCACTCTTTAAAACGAGTAAGCAGAGCTTCTGCATCTTTACCACACTGCCACAATTCCGCATTCTTTTCAAACGATGATTTACCATACAAATAGTAAGACTCTGCAAAATCATACAATTCCGGCAAACGATGAGCAAACTCTTTATACACTTCATAATAAGCCTTCTGAAAAGCTCTATTCTGTCTGATATAATAAAAGAACATATAGCCACTTCCTCGATAAGAATAACCAACATCATTTGGCCAAATTGGTGTACCTAACAATCTCCAATCCAAAGCAGGCTGAAAATCGTACATTTGAGAATATTGTCCAAATGCCAAATCAAAATCCCATAATGGACCCATACTAAACAAAGAACCCAATGTATCCAATTTATAGAAATAGACACTCTTAGGCCAATTCACTTCGTTATTAAACGTTACATCATAAACAAAAAAAGTTTTGGCCAACAACTCTACATCTATATGATTCAATATGTCATCAGAATCCTTTCCCACAATTGCCTCTTCCAAAGCTTTCAAATCCAATTTTGCCTTAGAAAAGAAATAAGATGCTTGCTCCTCCGGCATCTCATCCAAATCCGGCTCTGAAATGCAAAAGGGAAGGTGAAATATATGGGACGAATCTTTGTAGATTTCTTGATATTTATTAGAATAAGGGTCTTCAAAAAGATAGGTATCAAACTCCAATATATAAGCCCCTAACTCCTCTTCTGAATCTACACTATTATTGGCAATACCTATTTTCTCTGTAAAAGAATAATTTCCTCTATACTCTCCATTAAGATACAAATCGACCGGCAACATATGGTTAGTAAAAGGAATCCCAAGCATGTGCCCTATCTTCATTGCCATAGCATTACACATCATACTTGAATCTCGATAATTATTTAGCAGATTCCAACTTTTTCCTCTATCCAACCCTAATGGTTTGCCCTTTGAGTAGAGTTTTAAACGATAGGGTTTCTTATGAGTGCTACTCCACGTTGTATTTCCTCTTCCTTTGATATAAGTAGAATCGCTATAACCACTATAAACTCCATTGTCTGAAATTTCCATCTTGGCTCTCAAATATTCTGTTTTACTTTGCACATCAACTCCTCCTTCTGTCCAAATATATACATTATTCACCATTGCGGTATCTGATGGAAAATGAACATCCACAAAAACTTTATTCGTACAAGGTAAAAATTGATACGACTCTTCCCCTTGTTTCGATAATAGTTGTATAGTGGAATCAACTAACAACAACTCCACCCTCTCTTTAAAATTTAAAACACTTTTTTTACTCTTTACTCTTGTTTCATCAAGATAGACTTTCACACCCGATTTAAGTTGAAAAGAAGGTACTAAATAGTGTCCAATAGAATTAACCGATCCATGCCAACAATTTTCTGTGCTATCATATACACAATCTATATTGGATGGTAGTTGCAGATTGTATTTATCATTAAAATGAAACGTTATGAACTGAGGCAAAAAAGGAGAGTCAAAGGAAACTCTGTCAATCTCTGAAACCGGACAGGAATAACTATTCTCTCCAACATATACAATATGCTCCTCTGCATCTGCATGAATTGCTTTTACATAATCTACAGGATACCCAACAACTGTCGAATCCTTTTTATAGATATACAAGACATCTGATGCAAAAACATTGAGAGAGCAAAGCACCCCCAAAAAAAACGACAAACTACATAATTTTATCTTCATCGCCTAACAAATTTAAAGACCATATCCCCTAAAACCATACAATAAACCCCTGCCGGAACACCTTTCAAAGAAATTTCTATTTGCTCTTCACTTTCCTTCATGGGAGAGAGAGGGAAAACCCTACCTTCAACATCAGTTATTGAAAATAAACTTGATGCCAACCGGCCTTTTACTACCAAAATATCTCCATCTAAATAAACAAATGAATTGTCAACAGATTTCTCTTTTATGAGTGTCGATTCAAAATCGCCAAAAGAATAGAATGAAAAATCTTGACGACTAACTATCAAATTAAAATCTTCCGTTTCGATTTGCAAACTATCTTGTGGAAAGGTTAATTTAGGTTCGTCTAACAAAGCAACAGCATTAACGCGACCATCTTTCATCGTTAAAATAATGCTATTCCTTTCCGCAAATAGATTGAATGAAATAAAAAACAATGTAACCGAAACGAGGAATGCTCTCTCAAAATTTTGCCATTTCATATTATACTATTATTTTATATTTGTACGTAGTTCTTTGAATTCTTTTAGCCCCAATCTATGCAATTCAAAATAAATAAAACAACTTTAAACACAGACCGGACACTCAAATATAATTAATAATTAAATAATTGAAAATATTTCTTCTATTTTTTCGACTTAATGCTGCAATTTTATTCAATCATTCTAGTTACGACAATAAAAAAAACGTCTCTCTATCACGCTATGCGCAGGAAGAAAGACGTCAAGTTTACCCAAAAATCGATTCCAAACATGGAACTAAAAATTAGGCAACAAATACTCCTTTTGGTTGGAAAAAATATTGTCTATGCTATTTATTTCTAAAAATGTAGTTCCACCCCCAATATTCTGACTACCACTTAAATAAGCAACTTTATCAGAAAATTTTAGGTAACCATTTTCAATCAACATTTTAAGCGCTGCAAAAAAATAGTGTCTTGTATCCTCTTTTTCTTCTTGATATATTGGCGTAACCCCGTAAGAAAGGGAAAGTTGACGCACCAAACGCTCCTTATAACAAATTGCCAATATAGGATTTACACCTCTATAAGCCGCCAAATATCTGGCAGTTTTCCCAGTATAACTATCTGTAATTATAGCTTTTGTACTCAACAATTCTTGAGATTTTACAGCCTGCTTTGCTAAAAAGGAGGTAATATCATCCTCATTATGAAGGTAAGGAATTTTGATATCATTATCCTTTAATTTTGTTTTTTCCGCCTCAGACGCCACTTTGGACATCGTTCGAACAGCTTCTACCGGATATTTTCCATAAGCGGTTTCGCCACTCAACATTAGAGCATCAGTTCGATAAAAAATCGCATTGGCAACATCGGTAACTTCTGCACGAGTAGGACGCGGATTTTTAATCATCGAATGTAACATTTGAGTAGCCACTATAACTGGTTTTTTCGCCACCACGCACTTACGAATCAATACACGTTGAATACTTGGAATTTTTTCTTGCGGTATTTCTATTCCCAAATCTCCTCGAGCAACCATCACCCCGTATGCCACCTCTAATATCTCATCAATATTATCAACCCCCTCTTGATTTTCGATTTTAGCAATAATCTTTATAGGACTTTTATGTTCATCTAAAATCGCCTGAATATCAAGTACATCTTGTTTATTCCTAACGAAAGAATGTGCTATAAAATCAATATCCCTGTCGATAGCAAATAAGATATTCTTTTTATCCTTCTCGGTTAAAGATGGCAAATTAATACGTACCCCAGGCACATTAACACTTTTTCTACTTCCAAGTACACCATCATTCATTGCTTCACAAAGCAAATAGTCATCTGTCTTACTAATCACTTTCACATCAATCTCGCCATCATCAAACAGAATATCACTCCCAACAGATACATCTTTAACAAAATCTCTATAACTAACACAAACCAACTCTTTCGTAGTACACTCATCAGGAGCCCCGGTCATTTTAATAATATCTCCGGCTTTTATTTCAAGTGGTTCTTGACACACAGTTGTACGAACCTCCGGACCTTTGGTATCCATCAAAATTCCAATTTCATTGGAAACCGCTCGTGTATTATTTATGATTCTATCAAATCCCTCTTCATCTATGTGAGCTGAATTCATTCTTACCACATTCATCCCTTCATCAAAAAGAGACTGAATGAAATTTTTTTCACACCTGATATCAGAAATTGTAGCGATGATTTTTGTTTGCTTATCCATTATATTAATGCTTTATCGACGTTCAATGTTAATTTACCAAGTTTTTAAGAAGTTGTTAAAATTTTATTTCGAGCCATTCGGAGAGAAATTTTTAAGGAGAGTTTTTTTCTTTTGCAGTAAATTGTGGACTGATTTCAAAAAAAACAATAAAAACAGATTAAAAACATCTCAAAAAAAGCGAAAAACGAGCAAAAGAAACTCTACTACATTTTTCAATAAATTTTAAACAACACCTAAGCCCATTACTATAATTTACGAATAAAATATATAGTATGTTCAAATTGTTTCCAAAGTTTTTTTTTCTCATTTTATTCCAATGCGCCAAGCACCTTCTCGACGAATTTCACCGAACAAAATGATCTTCAAAATCAACAATACTTATTTATTGAAATTACGCTAAGAAGTTGTTTAAAATTTATTTCGAACATATTTGAGAGAGTGAAACGCTAAAATATTAAAAAAAAATAAAACAGCTTCTAAGACTATCAATTGCTATTTATAAGCGAACCTTTACAATTAGAAATTTTTCCTTCTCGCTGATTTAGAATATAATTTAAAGAAAAATCACCCACTAAGAAAAAACTCGTGGGTGATATTTTATCAAGACTTATCTTTATAAAAGAAAAATTAAACATTCTTATAGAGATAAGGCATCTCGTACAGTATTTATTTAGCCAAATACTCTTTTACATCGTCGTTGTGAACCATACGCTCGTCGAAATAGTAAGCACCAGTTTTAGGAGACTTAACCATCTTGATTACTTTAGCGTAAGCACGACCTTCACCTTTTTGTAGAGTTGCAACCGCTTTTTTTGCCATGATTCAATCAATTTTAAGATTACTTAATTTCTTTATGAATAGTGTATCTCTTCAAGATTGGATTATATTTCTTCAATTCCAATCTATCAGGAGTATTCTTCCTATTTTTAGTAGTGATGTAACGAGAAGTTCCCGGCATTCCACTATCCTTATGTTCGGTGCACTCTAAAATAACTTGCACGCGACTTTCTTTACTTTTCTTTGCCATTATACAATCCTCCTTTAAATGATACCCTTTCTTGCCGCATCAATCAATGCTGCATTAATACCTTTCTTATTGATAATACGAAGACCCTTTGCTGAAACCTTAAGACGAATCCAACAATCTTGTTCAGGCCAATAAAATTTCTTCGTAAACAAATTTACATCGAATGTTCTCTTTGTTCTCCTCTTTGAGTGAGAAACATTGTTTCCATTCATTGCAGTTTTACCAGTAATTTCACAAATTTTTGACATCGCTGTATAAAATCTAATAGTTTTACATATAAAGTAGGAGGCTTAATTTTCTTCTGATCTTTCCTCTCGGAAAGCAGCGTAACTATCAGAAATTCAAACTATAAATCCCCTTATCTTTCCTTTTTTTTCGACATAACCTGCATGCATCTTCGCAGAATCATTATCGAGGTGCAAAGGTACAATCTTTTTTATTTTCAGCAAATTCTTTTGCAAAAAAAATTGCCTTTTCTGTAATTTTTCTCATATTCTCTTCCCTGTTTGTACCGAAATAACAACATTCACTCTTTGTATTTTGCCCATCAGAGACCGCCATCCAAACCATACCTACGGGTTTTTCAGCTGTTCCCCCATCGGGACCGGCTATTCCTGAAACAGCTATTGCTAAATCTGTTTTCAGTAATCTCACAACCCCTTGTGCCATTTGCTCCACAACGGGTGCAGAAACGGCTCCTTGGCTTTCCAATATATCGGATTGAACTCCTAAAACAGACTGTTTCACTTCGTTGCAATAGGCAATCACCGACCCCTTATAAAAAACAGAACTTCCGGGGTGCTTCGTCAATAAAGCTCCTATTCTTCCTCCGGTGCAACTTTCTGCAGTAGAAATTGTCCACCTATTTTGCTTCAATATTTCTGCCAATGCTATTTCCGGAACTGCATCACACTCTTTTTGACCTCTATTACTCTTCGTCTCCATATATACATCTGTAAATTTGCAAATTTCGTAATTAGTGACTTAAAAAAATGAAATTTATACAACTTCTAAGTTTTTACAAAGATAAAGAAATTTTGAAATATCTCTCAACTTATTGTTGAATACAAACTTCTGGTGGAGTAGGTAGAGATTTAGATTTTTGATTGCAATTTCTATAATTTAACCATTTCCGAAAAAAAGGTTTGCAAATATCCAAGATTTTTATGAAATTTGCGTAAAAGTTGTTTAGAAGCTGTTTAAATTTTATTATAAAGTCGATTTTGAGCTTCACTCTCTTTTTTTCGGCATCTTTGAAGCGCTTTTTAAGCTCTTTTCACTATTATTTTTTTTGAGAATAGTCCGCTATTAACTTCAAAAGAATAATAAAAATAATCTTAAAAATCACTCTCAAATAAGGTCGAAATAAAATTTAAAACAACTTCTTAAATTTAGGTTACAAAATTACATACCTAATAGAAGTTTTTAATCTTTTGATTTTCAAATTAGGCAACTTTTAAAGTTATATTTTATTTCTAATTCCTTCATGGGTAAATAAAAACTAATGGCAACTACACATAAGATAGGTATAACAACAATAGTACTTTTAGTTTCATTTTTTTCGACTTCTGTATTCGGACAAAAAAACACCATATATAGGTTTAAGGCTGATGGTTACTATGGTTGGTCATTATCAGACAATGGAAATTGTTATGGAGGGGAGTTAGGAATGGAACTACCTCTTTTTGGAAATAGAAATTGGGAATATACCTACAACTTCCCAACATTAGGTTTTGCAACCGGTTACCTAAAAATTAATGAACCAGAATTTATGCATCACGCAATTCACGCTTACCCTTACTTTCATTGGGCTATTGTTCACACCAACCGATTCGCTCTAAATCTCAAATGGGGAGGCGGATTAGCAGGAATAATCAATCAAGAAGGTTATCGGTATGACTATTTCCCAATTACCGGATTTGCGTGCGGTGGATTAAATATGGACTTTGCATTGGGAACAAAATTTGGGAATCCCCTATCACAGTGGATTATCAACATTGGTGCAGACGTCATGGCTTATTTCAATGGGAATGTTACCCTTGACGCACAAAATTGCTATCTTGCAAATTTAAAATTAGGTCTTAAGTACACTCCCAACGTATGGCCGCTCCCTATTGATTATCCGGCCAAACCTGTCGATAGATGCATGGCTCTGGAAATTTACGGAACTGCAGGAGCCAACCAATTGGAAAGAAAGCAAGATTATTACATAAATGCAGCCATCAATGCAGGTCTATACCTACCCTTATCTAACGCATATAGAATAGGTTTAGCTGCAGATTGCTTCTTCAATGACGCATACGATGGAACTCAAAGAACCATAAACACTCGATACAACTTTATCAAAGAAAATCGCATGTACAACCGTATTCGAGCCGGTGTGGCATTGGCAAATGAAATTACTACTCACCGGGTTAATGTTGGGTTACATGTTGGAATCTACTGTTTCTCCAAAATTAAATTTCCTAAATACGATGAAAATGGAGAAAAGTATGAAAATCGCATCGAAAACATTCTATATACAAAAGCTGTTACCCGATTCTATTTTACTCCGAAATTCTTTGGAATTATAGAGCTAAAAACACACTTACTAAAGGTCGAATGTCTTCAAATGGGCTTAGGTTGGGCTATGCCTGACTTTGGTAAGCGAGTAAAGAACCCCTTTGAGCGAATCTCATTTAAAAAGGAGGATAAAGAAGAATTACGCATAGATTAATGATTTTACAAAATATCATATAAAGATAGCTTTGGAGTATACAAAATATTGAAATATTTTTACGAGTGGCTACGATATAGTTAACCTGCAACAATAAAAATACTCAGGAATAACAAGACAGCAAGTTATGGAAATTAAAAATCCATATAAAACTTGGTGTCACCTATCTATCAGCAAAGAACATCTGCGAAAAAAATCTTTACAACATTGATTATCGCCTGCGTTATATAGCATTAAATCATTAATCCCAATATAGTTCAAATTTTCATTCTAAGTAAAAAAATAGTGAACCGATGTCGCATTTGCGTCGCAGTTTTAAACAAAAAAGACTGAAAGCAATATTTAAAATACTGACTTTCAGTCTTTCGTGATCAGGAAGGGATTCGAACCCTTGACCCACAGCTTAGAAGGCTGTTGCTCTATCCAGCTGAGCTACCCGACCATCCTCTAAATTGGTGGTGCAAAAATAGTACATTTTTATCTATTCCCCTAATTTTTGACTATTTTTTTTTACATTTTCTTTAATTATTTATCATACAATACTAATAGTCAAATAATTAAAAAAAAAGAATATATTCATCTACAGTCAAAAAAAAAGAGGCTTTTAGCCTCTTTGTAGCGGGGACGAGAATTGAACTCGTGACCTCCGGGTTATGAATCCGACGCTCTAACCAACTGAGCTACCCCGCCTCATTTCTGAATTGCGGTGCAAAGATAAACATTTTTTTTATAAAACATACATAATTCATAAAATCTTTTTCATATTTTTGTAAAAATGTTTTCTGCAACGGTTATATATGAAAAGTAAATATCTATATATAATAATATTATTAACATTTATCCTATCTTTTCCCTTGTTTGGAAAAGAAGATGTAGCTCGATTTACCAATATTCCAATACAATCCAATGTACCATACGGGAATATTCATGAGGTCCAAGAAGATTTTCAAGGTTTTTTATGGTTGGGAACAGAAAATGGATTGGCAAAATTTAATGGGATCAAATACAAACATTATAGCGAAAATGAGACAGACCCCCACTCTATTCCACACAACAACGTAAGGAAAGTTTTGGAAGATTCCCAAAAAAGGTTATGGATAGGAACAAATAGTGGGATTGCTCTTTATGATAGAAAATTAGATAGATTCGATCGCATAACTCAGTACAAAGAGTGTACACACGATGTTGCATGGATGGACGAAGATAAATACGGGAATATTTGGGTCTTAACTTATGCAGAACTTATAAAACTTAGTCCCGACCTATCTCAGATCAAGAGCTACCCTATTATGAATGGCAGTTGCTTTGCAATTGCTGACAATGGTGTTTGGGTGGGTTCATTGTTGACCGGATTGCACTTTCTGGATTTTCAGACTGAAGAAATGAATAGCATGACCTACGAAAACCATATAGATAAACAATCTCCCATCAGATGTATGAGATATTGTTCTAACAAAAAACTATACATTGGAACAACCGACAATGGGCTTTTTGTTCTGGATATAGAGTCCAATAGGATGAAAAACTTATCTACCCAAACCAATCCGGAACAAATCAAAAGCGACTACATTCTTTCTTTCTTTGAAGATAATGATAAAAAACTGTGGATAGGCTCTGTAAATGGTGAATTGCTAAAATACGATCTACAGACAGAAGAGTTTACAAACACTGAATTTCAATTCCCTCCCAATACCGATTTCTTAACCATAAGTTCCATACTGAAAGATTCTCATGATAATATTTGGATTGGAACTCACCTATTTTGGCTCTACTTTTCGAGCAGAAACTCTAACTCTTACAACATTTTAAAACATCACAAAGATGATAAAACAACATTGTCTCACAATGCCGTTACCTGCTTTGCCAATTATGGAGAAAAAATCATTGTAGGAACAGATGGAGGAGGACTCAATTACTATACACCTCAAACCAACCAATTTACTCATGACAATAGGTTTGGTAAAATTATTTTGGATGTCGAAGAGGATAAAAATGGTCATTTTTGGATGGGTACTTGGGGACAAAAAGATTTAGGATTGATTGAATATTCTCCCCAAAACAACAAGATCAAATGCTACGTAAACAACCCTAATGACACCAACTCTCTTACCAATAATTCTGTAAGAAATATTTTGGTGGATGATGATTATATTTGGTTGGCTACCGATGGAGGTGGTGTTTGCAGATTAAATATTCAAACAAAGTTTATTGACAATAAATACAACTCTCATGAAGCCATTTTTTCCCCCTCTAACCCTCAATGGGTCATACATTTTATGAAAGATCGAAAGGGGTGTTTGTGGGTTAGTACCAGTGAAGGAATATATACTTATAAAGAGAATAAATATGAACGAATAAAATTTAAGAATGAAGAACATTTATCCATAAACGAGATTAAAATGTCTTTTGAAGATTCTAAAGGTCGTATTTGGATTGCCACTGCATCAAAGGGATTAGGGCTATATAATCCAGAGAAAAATCACATTGAAAACATCGGGAAAAACTTTTTTATAAAATCCAATATCAACTCAATTGACGAAGACGATAAGGGAAATCTTTGGATTGTTGCATTGGAAAGAATCATCAAGTATAACCACGATACAAAAGATGTTCAGTATTTCGATTTTTCAAAAGATTTAAATCAAAATACCTTTACTAACCGCTCTATGTACAAAGTCGGTAAACGTAAATTTCTTATAGGTTCAAATAATGGATTATTTGTATTTTCTCCTCAAGAAGAACCCGTCCAAAATTCCCAACCTAAGATTTACTTGAGCAACCTATATATATGGGGAGAAGAGATTACTCCTTTTGACTCATCCGGGATACTCAATAAAACTATCGGAGAAATAGATACTATCTATTTGGATTATGACAAAAACAATGTTAGCATTGAATATTTTGGAATCAATTTCGATCACCCACAATTGCTTCGTTATAAATATAAATTGGATGGATTCCACTCAGATTGGATAGATGTCGGATATGAAACAAGAGGCTATTTCACTAACTTAGCTCCTAAAACCTATTCCTTTCAGGTTCAAGCTTGCGATATTAATGGGAACTGCAGCAGCTATACAAAACCGCTTACAATTGTTGTTCTTCCTCCATGGTGGAAAACTTGGTGGTTTAGGATAACAGCTTCATCTATATTCTTGCTTGTTCTCTTCCTCGGAATCAGAGAAAGGGAAAGAAAGTTGAGAGACAAACAGGTAAAATTAGAAAAATTGGTTTTGGAACGAACTGAAGAGTTGCGATTAAAGAATTCTGAGATAGAGAAACAGAAAGAGAGTTTGGAACTGCAAAACAAACGCTTAGATAAAACACTTGATACAAAAGATAAAATTTTATCTATTTTGGCTCACGACTTGCGCAATCCTCTCACCTCTATCATTGGGAATTTAGCACTATCAAGGGAAAAAGGAGATGGGAATGATCCGCAAATTTTGCAAGCAGAAAAATCTGCCCACAAGTTACAAGAACAGATGGAAAATCTTTTACAATGGGCAAGAATAGAAAATCAGACAATACTTTACTCTCCCAATGACACCTTCTTGGATGCCCTGACAAAAGAGTGTATCACTCTTCATCAAAACCATATCAACGATAAGGCTATCAAGGTTACTTGTCACACCTCTACCAACCGTTCCGCCTACATAGACGAACGAATGGTTGGCACCATATTTAGAAATCTGCTAAACAATGCGATAAAATTTACCCATAAGCAAGGGGAAATCTCTATAAAAATTTCTGAAAACAATAAATACATTGTATGGGAAATTATTGATAGCGGTATAGGAATGTCAGAACAACAAATGAACAATTTATTCAAAGAGAATGTAACCCAGACAACATTCGGGACTGAAAATGAGAAGGGTTCCGGACTGGGGCTAAAAATTTGTCATGAGTTTATTCTTGCCAATCATGGAATAATTGATATACAAAGTGAAGTCAACAAAGGTACTCATATCTCCATCTCCTTCCCTAAAGGAGAATCAACAAAAATTTTAGAAAACGAAGAGGTTGCCCCTTTGGATAATTATTGTAACGAAGCTGATTCTAAAGATAAAAGTCTATTAATAGTTGATGATAACTCTGAAATATTAAAATTTGTTTGTCAACTTTTTCAACCCAACTACAATATTTTATCGGCAGATAATGGAGAAGATGCCTTAGATATTGCAATTAAAGAGATTCCGGATTTAATCATATCCGATATTATCATGCCAAAGAAAAATGGCATTGAACTTTGTAGAGAACTTAAACATGACACACTGACACAACATATTCCTCTAATTATGCTTACTTCAGAAGACAATGTAAACAGCCAATTAGAAGGAATATCCTGCGGTGCAGATGACTACGTTGCCAAACCTTTCAACGCAGATGTACTGAAAGCAAAAGTGGCAACTTTAATAAAGAACAAAGAGCGTCAGCGCGAACTGTTTAAGAACAAAATCACCCACTCCTCAATATTAGGAATTCCGGAAAATCAAGAAGACGCATTTATTAGAAAGATCACAGAGATTATCTACAAGAACATTGCAGAGACCAATTTAACCGTAGAATTTTTAGCCGATAAAACTGCTTTAAGCAGAGTGCAATTATTCAGAAAATTCAAGGCTATCACAGGAATTTCACCCTCCGAGTACATCAAAGGAGTGAGATTGGATTATGCTGCAGAGATTCTAAAAAGTGGTAAACAGAGTATTGCTGATGTCGCTTATTCTGTAGGATTCTCTGATCCTAAATATTTTGGACAATGTTTTTCTGACAAGTATGGAATGTCCCCAAGTCTATACCAAAAAAAACATGAAAATAAAGAGGTGCTGTAAGATCAAACACCTCTACCACTAATTACGGTTTGAATCGTGTAAATCAAGATTTTAAAATCCAACAATAACGAAATATTCTCCATATAAATGATATCATACTTCAGTCTATCCAACATTTTTTCAATGCTATTGGCATAACCATATTTTACCATACCTAAAGAGGTAATACCTGGACGAACTTTATGCACTATACTAAAATAGGGCACTCTTTCCATAATTTGTGATTCAAAATAAGCTCGTTCCGGGCGTGGTCCAACTACCGACATATCTCCAAGTAACACATTAATAAACTGTGGTAATTCATCGATTCTGTACTTGCGTAAAAACTTCCCTATCCTCGTAATTCTACAATCCCCTTCTGAAGACAACTGAGGCATCCCCTCTTTTTCTGCCTCCTCAATCATAGTTCTAAATTTATAGATATAGAAGGGTTTTCCATACAAGCCTAATCGCTGCTGCTTGTAAAAGATTGTACCTTTCGAATCTATTTTGATAAGAACTGACAAAAATAGAAATAATGGGGAAAGAATCACTAACATCAAAGTGGAGAACAAAATATCCAGAAATCGTTTTAAGTTTAATTCAAAATCTGAAATTTTTAATTCCATAACATTCACCAATGGAATGCCATAAACATTGGAAAGCGATACCCTTCCTAACAACAAATCTCTATCATCGGGCAACATCCTCACCTCAATATCGTATGGATATAACCTATAGATATACCGATAAATTTCATCATTATCTCGATTCTCTATTGCCACAATAACTTCTTCAATATCATATTGATACAACACCTCCTCTAACCTTGATATACCCCCCAACACTCTATCATTTGGCACCACAATTTTTTCTTCATCGATCGACAAAAATCCACAAACAATATTTCCTGTTGATTTAGGTTTCGACTCCAAATCTTCAACCAGACGCAAGGCGGACTCTCCTGCTCCAATTATCAAGGTATTAAAACCCCAAATTCGGTTATGGATGTTGTTTGTTGTAATCCTTGTTAAGGTATATCGGACCAGATAAACCACAATAAAATAGGAGGTAAATAACAATAAAAAAGAGAGATAATACTGATGATAATGTACAACAGGATCATTCAATAAAAGAATAAAGAACAATCCCAAACTCCCCACAAAAGTACTTATCAACGTTTGCAGAAACTCTGCTATCCTTGATTTTGCAAAGGGCTTATTATAATAGCCAGACAACCAAAAAACGAAAAGCCAATAGATAGGGATTCCAAAAAAGAGTTTCCAAAAGTTATATACAGGAGAGAAGAGTTGTATCTCTTGAATAAAAGAGGACTCTATTTCTATGCGACGAAATGCAAAAAAAAGGATATAAGCCAACAACGATGCCAACATATCCATTACAATATACTTGACTCGCTGAGAACTCTTTTTCTTTTTTAAATCTTCCATCACTCTCTTATAATTTTAAACGATCCATCAACCTCTAATTTCATTATAGAAGAAGCTTTTTCTGCACAAGGAAGATCACGCCCATATTCAACGACGTAATCAACCCCCTCCAATATCTCTTTTGAAATTTCTTGAAAAGAGAAAGGTGTTGTTTCTCCACTGATATTGGCAGAAGTTGAAACTATTGGTCTTCTGAATGCCTCACACAATGATTTAGAAAAAATCTCTTTTGTTACCCGAATACCTACACTCCCATCTTCGGCTAACAAATTAGACGCTAAATTCTTTCCTTTGGGATAGACAATCGTAAGAGGTTTTTCACTCACTTCTACTAACTGATACGCAATTTCAGGAACCTCATCCACTACCCTTTCAATCTTAGTTATATCATCTGTCAATACCAGCAATGATTTGGAATCAGACCGACGTTTCAGTTCATAAATACGTTGAACTGCACTCTCATTTGTTGCATCACAACCTATTCCCCACAACGTATCGGTAGGATATAAAATAACTCCTCCTGAATTTAATATTTTTACTATTTTTTTTATCTCTTCCTTCATTTTATTTATCATTAATTCATAAAACATCATGCTAAATATCAACTTAGAAGCTAATTAGCAAGTTTTTGTTTCAAGAACCTTCCGGTAACCGACTCCGGACAATCTGCCAACCCTTCTGGAGTACCGGCATAGATTAAATACCCTCCTTTATCGCCTCCCTCAGGTCCTATATCTATCACATGATCTGCACACTTAATTACGTCCAAATCATGTTCTACCACAACAATCGTATGTCCTTTTTCGATAAGTGCATCGAAAGCCTTCATTAATGTTTTTACATCATGAAAATGAAGTCCGGTTGTAGGCTCATCAAAAATAAACAACATCGGCTCCACCTTCTCCATCCCCAACATAGCAGCCAACTTAACCCGCTGACTTTCTCCTCCGGAAAGTGTATCAGACGATTGTCCCAATTTAACATACCCTAATCCCACATCTTGCAAAGGCTTTAGTTTTTTGACAATCTTTTTTTCCAATACACCCATATCACCAACTGAGAAAAATTCTATAGCCTGATTTACAGTCATTTCCAAAACATCATATATAGAGACATCCCTATAAAGCACCTCCAAAACATCCGACTTAAATCGCTTTCCTTGACAAGCATCACAGGTCAACACCAAATCTGCCATAAACTGCATTTCCACCGTGATAGTTCCCTCTCCTTTGCACTCCTCACACCTTCCTCCTTCCACATTAAATGAAAAGTAAGCAGCTGAAAATCCCATTTGCTTTGCTAAAGGTTGTTCTGCATACAATTTACGAATCTCATCGTAAGCCTTAACATAAGTTACCGGATTGGAACGAGAAGACTTTCCTATTGGATTTTGATCAACAAACTCTACATTTTTTATTCGGTTGATACTCCCCGACATTTTCCCATATAGTCCCGGTTTATCAGCTGATTCTCCCAACTCGCGCCTTAATGCAGCATAAAAAACATCATGCACCAAGGAGGATTTGCCGGAACCACTGACTCCTGTTACCACCGTAAAAACATTCAAAGGGAATTTAACATCAATTGATTTCAAATTATGATGACGAACATTGTGAAGTTCTATGTAATTACTCCACCTGCGACGAGAAGTTGGAACCTCAATTTGTTCTATTCCATTTAAATATTTAATCGTATAACTCTCTGTATTTAACGCCTTATCTTTTAAAATTTTATCCGTTAACACGCCTTGAAAAACAACACGACCTCCTTTTCGTCCTGCCTCCGGACCCATATCTATGATATAATCCGCAGCACGCATAAAAGCCTCCTCATGTTCTACCACCAAAACCGTATTCCCCAACCGCATCAATTGCTGCAAAACATCAATTAAGAGATGAGTATCTCTCGGATGCAAACCAATACTCGGTTCATCCAAAATATATAACGAACCAACCAAACTACTACCCAAAGATGTTACCAAATTTATACGCTGACTTTCTCCTCCTGAAAGAGAATTAGAGAGACGATCTAACGTAAGATAACTCAGTCCGACATTCAATAGTAAATTAATCCTGTTTTTGATTTCCACTAACAACCTACCTGCTATTTTTTGTTCTTGCTCAGAGAAGATACAAGAGTCAAAAAAAACTTTTAGTTCTGTTATCGACATAGAGACCAATTCTGTAATTGATTTTCCTCCAACCTTAACGTAACTCGCCTCTTTTTTCAACCTTGACCCTCCACAATCCGGACATATTGTTTTACCTCTATATCGTGCCAACATTACACGATATTGTATTTTATATTGATTTTCCTGAACAAATCGAAAGAAATCATCTATTCCATGAAAATAAGAAGTCCCCTTCCACAACATCTTCTTCTCTTCGTCAGAAAGATCTATGTATGGCTTATGGATAGGGAAATTAACCTTATGAGCATTTTGAATCAAATAAGCTTGCCACTCCGACATTTTTTCTCCTCGCCAACACATCACAGCCCCCTCATAAACAGAACGTGACTTATCAGGAATAACCAAATCCTCATCAATTCCCATAATTTTACCAAAACCTTCGCAAGTTGGGCAAGCTCCCAATGGAGCATTAAAGCTAAACATCAACTCAGAAGGCTCTTCAAACATTATGCCATCAGCTTCAAATTTGATAGAGAATTTTTCTGTGGCATCCACCTCTCCCTTTTCATTATACAAGCGGACAATACAATAGCCATTTCCCTCCAAAAAAGCTGTTTGAGTTGAATCTGCTAAACGATTTTTTGTATCAACATCATCACGAACAACAAAACGGTCGATAACCAAAAATAAAGGATCTTTATCAGATAATTTTTGATAAGCTTCCTCATCCAATCTGACAAACGTCTCATTTTGTTCGACACGGCTATAGCCTTGAGTCCGATATACCTCCAACTGTTGTTTTAATGTACGCCCCTGAGGCAACTCAATTGGGGACAATAAGACACCTTTAGTGCCCTCCTTTTGAGAGGAAATAAAATCTACAACATCAGAAATTTTATGTTTTTTCACTTCTAATCCCGAAATTGGAGAATAGGTACGACCAACACGAGCAAATAAAAGTTTCAAATATTCATAAATTTCAGTAGAAGTACCTACTGTAGAGCGAGGATTACGAGTATTTACTTTTTGTTCGATGGCAATAGCCGGCGGTATTCCTTTAATGTAATCAACCTCAGGCTTACCCATACGTCCTAAAAATTGTCTGGCATAAGAGGACAAACTCTCCACATATCGTCGCTGCCCCTCAGCATACAAAGTATCGAATGCCAAGGAAGATTTTCCGGATCCGGACAAACCGGTAACAACAATAAATTTATCCCTCGGAATGGCAACATCCACCCCTTTTAGGTTGTGAACTCTTGCATTTTTTATTTCTATAATTCCTTTTTCTGACATAATGCACAAAGGTAACAAAATTCCTTTTAATAGATAAAAGTGAAATTCTATAATTTACGTTTAAAAAAAATTTTAATTCTTACAATGAAGACTATAAACACATTTGGATGGATTTCTGAATTAATTTCAGACTGATAGATGGGAACAATATTGTGCTGTGAGAATAATAGACAAACAGTAAGGTCAGAAAAAAAAATCAATTTGCAACAATTTTCACGCACTCAATTGCACTCTCCTGCTCATCATTTATAAATTTGATGCGATTGAATAAAAAAAATTACAATATTCATCCATAATATAATTTTATTTATAACTTTGCGGTATAGTTATAACTATTTGTGATAATCAAATGATTTTACAGAAGATTGTTTTTTCAAGCTTATGTTAAGGTAACGTCTATAAAATTTATATCAAATGCTTATAAATTCGTTTTGCTTATCTCTTCTATAATCACCTTAATTCAAAGCTCTTCTGTTTATTTAAAACCTGTTCTAATAAAATGAACAACATGAAAACTAAACTTTTTACTGCTATTGCGTTAGCATGTGGAATGACGTCTTTTGGGGCGGATTTCAATTTAAAGGTGAATCTATCAGATAGTATTCGCCAAGTTACTCATTGTGCTTCCGGCTCTCTTTACGGAGTTACAGAAGATTATCCGGTTGACATACAAAGTATGATTAATCCTCTGAAGTGCAGAATGTTTTGCCAACCGGGCGCCGGCGGTCATGGTAATCAACATCCATACGGTGATGCTATGAAAGTGGCAGAACGACTAAAAGGGACTGATGCCCAAGTTCAGATTACACTTCCGGACATACTACCTTACTGGCCTTATAAATGGCCGGGACTTGATTCATGGCTAAAACAAGTGGAGGAATGTGTTAATAGGAAGAAAAATTCCGGACTCACCAATTTCCATAGTTATGTAATATGGAATGAACCCTACGGAACATGGAACGATTCAAACGGAGATTTTCACTCTACAGTATGGAAACCAACTTACGATTTACTCCGCAAGCTCGACCCCGACATGCCTATTGTTGGTCCTGCCATCGCCTACTATTCTCAAGAGAGAATGGAAAAATTCCTAAAGTTTTGCATAGAAAATAATTGTATGCCCGATATAATTTGTTGGCATCAATGGGGAAGCGGAGGCCTGCCAGGTGCTGTTGAAAATATAAGAATGCTCGAGAAAAAATACGGATTACCTGATTTCCCTATCTGTATAAATGAGTATTGCGCAGGATCTAATGCCGAACTTCAAAAATACGAAGGTTGTCCGGGTTACTCTGTTCCATTCATTGCAAAGTTTGAGCGTTACAAAATAGAGAGTGCTTCAATCTCTTGGTGGTTCACTCAATACCCCGGCAGATTAGGTAGTTTGCTTACGCCCAATAATGAAAAAGGAGGCGGATGGCACTTGTATAAATGGTATGGCGACATGGAGGGATATATGGCTTCAGTAACACCACCCAACGATAAAAGCGAAGGGGTGGATGGTTTTGCAGCTGTGAATAAAAAGATGAGAGAAGCCAGTATCATATTAGGAGGAAATAATACAGGTTCTGTCGATGTGATTGTCGATGGTCTTCCTGATTGGATGGGAGGCGAAGTTGAAGTAATAACCGAAGTGGTAACTTGGGAAAATAAAGACAAAGCAGTAGCCGGTCCTCAAACATTGGCAACAGAAATCTATACCATCAACAACGGACAAATTATTGTACCCGTCAATGTCACAAGCAACCTTTATGCATACCGACTTTATATCACTCCAAATGAAGTGATCCCGCGCTCCCCATTTTTGAGTTCGGGTGCAATTTCAATCCCTGGCACTATTGAAGCAGAATATTTTGACAACGGAAGTGAAGGTATTGCATACCATGATAAGGATAGACAAAACAGAGGCGAAGGATACCGTTTAGAGACGGGGGTTGACGTCTATGCTTTAAAGGATAAGGAGAATGAATACGCAGTTGGTTACGCACAAAAGGATGAGTGGCTTGACTACTCAGTAAATATCGAAAAAGAAGGATTCTATAATATTACTGCCATACTATCTTCTGGCGGAGAACAATCCGGAATTCAACTTCTCCTTGATGATGAAAACATTACAGATACACTTAAGACCGCACCGAACAATGAAGATTGGGAAAGCTATCTTGAAACAGAAACATCTACTTTGACAAAACTACCGCAAGGAGAACACACATTACGAATGAATATCGTGGGTGATTGGATTAATATTGACAAGTTAGTGTTTACTGAATCTGATCCTACAGCACTTCAACTTCTTGATGCTGATAAAAACGAGATGTTTGAGATTTACGACTCGTTAGGCAGAAAGTCAGGAGAAATCTTCTCTAATCAAATTAACTTATCCTCAAAACTTAAAGAGAAGGGAATCGTAAGCGGAGTTTACATTCTCAAATCAGCAAGTAAAGTTTTAAAAGTTATTGTCAATTAAAGAATAAAGCTTTTTAAGCAAAAAGAGATGGCGTCCGAGAAGATGAGCCATCTCTTTTTTATAAGTTAGCCCAAATTAACGTGCAACGATGAGCACTTCATTTGATCGTTTAGTACTCAATACATATTTAATACAACCACTCTGATAAATTCTGACATTTTTCCCTAAACGCTCCAAGATTCCGACAAGTTCTTCAATGGTAGGAATACCGTTTGATCGATAAGATATAGCCAACGTAGAATTTTGGAATTGGACAAAAAGCCGCTCAAATGCCAGATGGATTGTGTTAGAATTATTCCAAACATTTTGCTGGCGGAACAATCTTAAATGTTTACTATCGTAATCTATACGGGTTGCCCAATTATCGTAATCAACAAGTCCATTCAAAAAATGATAAAAATCTGCATAATCCACACCAACACCACTGTCATTCAAATACGGAGTGTCGATATATACAAAATCATAGTGTGGTTCTACGTCAAAAATATTTTGATTAATAGAGCGACAGACTTTCCCATTATCAAAAACAGCATTATTAGCTTCCTCTACAAACTTGCGAAAATGGACATCAAACGGAGTATCCCAAGTCTTTTTGTTACCAAAACTCCGTTCCACATCCTGCAACCTTACGTAAAGGTTTTTCCGATGAAAGAGATTGTAAGGTCTCTTGATTATACAAGATTGGAATAATGCAAAATAAGCTATGGCTTGCTTGTACGGATTGTTCATACTACGAATGTTAGTAGAAACTACATCCAACCAACGATTCTCTTCATCCGTAAAATATATATCCTTAAATGTTCGTTCTATGAAATCGGGATATTCTACAGCTGAATTTCTACTGAATAATGTATTTATTTCACAATCTGTTAGACAGATTTCCTTATTTTCAATTAAAGCCTTTCCTATAATATAATTAAAAGGAAGAATGTCATTGTATGTAACTTGTTTCCCCTCTTCTTTCAAACGAAAAGACACACTTCCAGTACCTCCGAATGCATCCAATGCAGAATGGAAAGGTATATCCTTTACACAATCCCATATCCAATCTACGAATTTCTGTTTACTTCCTTGATAACGAGTCTTCGGAAATTTGGCTACCAATGGTATATATTCAGTAAAAAGAGATAGTTGTGATGCCATTATTCAATATGCTTAAAATGTTTGTATTCACTCAAATTGCTATAATATGGCTTTGGTAATTCTACTTTTTTTGCCATATCCGAAGTCAGATAATACATCCAATAGTCATTGAAAACATCTTCTCCTAATTCTGTAAATATTCCGTTTCCATTTATTAAATCCTCAATTTTACTAACAGAACCTATGTTTTTTGTATTCCCACTTCCTGGTCTATCTATAGCTATTTTCCATTTCTCTTGTACGAAGAATTGGAAATTTTTGATAACAGAAATAATCTCACTCAACTGATTCAACATATAGGATTTTCGTTCGTCAATGTCAGGTACAACATCATAAATTACGCCTAAAACAATATGAGCTTTATAATCCTCGTAAGGATGAGTAATATTCTTCAAACCTTTCCTTTCTCGAAAATAACCTGTAAATGCACCTAATGTCATACCATTGATATGAGTTGCATCTTTTCGATAACTACTTTTCAAATCTACTGCAAACAAATTGCCTTCTTTATCCTTGAATGTAATATCAGGATAATAATTCTGAGCCTTTGTCAACTCAATCTCCAAATCGTTTTTAGTAGCAAATTCTAAAATTTTCGGAAAAATATAGAGTTCTATTATTTTCGAAATAACTTTAGTATCCGCAGATATAGTGTAGATATTTTTATATACATCAATAAATCCTTTTACCACCCAATTACCATCTTCTGTACATACAGCTTTGACAAAACCATTAACAGCTTCTCGTAATAATTTAATAAACGTTTCTTTATCCATATTCAATATTCTATCAAATAGCCTTTACAAAAGTAGTAAAATTCTTTCTGAAATAGAGTGACAAATAGTAAAAATAGATATACTCTCGGATGAATCCCACTAACAAGCATAAAATTACATAAAAGAGCTAAACAAAAAAAAGTTACTTTAAAAAAAATTTCGATTTTAGATACTGGGATAGTAGGATTCATATAACTTCTTTATCAAATCTCCTATAATTGTCATTTTTTTTCTATCTTTGCAAAAGAAGAAAGAAAGAAATGACAGAGAAAATTTTTCTTATTGAAAACGCAGATCCGGTAATATTTTACGGATTGAATAATTCTAACATTGCCACGCTAAAAAATCTTTTCCCAAAGATTAAAATCATAGTGCGAGGAGATGTTGTAAAATGCATTGGAGAAGAGAAAGAGATTGACCAATTTGGAGTTGTATTCAAAGAAATTGAAGCGCACTGCGCAAAATTTAATTTGTTAGACGAAGCGACTCTAATTGATTATGTTAAAGGGAAAACAGACGTCGCTCAGAAAGCAGAAAACAATCTTATTATATACGGGGTGAATGGGAAACCAATCACTGCTCGCACACCCAATCAAAAAAGATTGGTAAAAGAGTTTGAGACTAATGATCTGCTTTTTGCCATCGGTCCGGCCGGAAGTGGAAAGACCTATACCGCAATTGCTTTAGCAGTCAAGGCCTTAAAGAATAAGTCTGTACGAAAAATTATATTGAGCAGACCTGCTGTTGAAGCCGGCGAGAAATTAGGTTTTTTACCCGGGGATATGAAGGAAAAAATAGATCCCTATTTACAACCTTTGTATGATGCTCTTCAAGATATGATTCCGGGTACTAAACTGAAAGATTACATGGACAACGGAACTATTCAGATTGCCCCATTGGCTTTTATGAGAGGACGAACTTTGAATGATGCTTTCATCATATTGGATGAAGCTCAAAATACCACAACTCATCAAATAAAAATGTTCCTTACTCGTATGGGTATGAATAGCAAAATTGTTGTAACGGGTGATATATCTCAGATAGACCTCCCTGCACATCAAAAATCGGGATTGATTGATGCACTCCAAATTTTGCGCGGAGTAAAAGGTATTTCGAAGATTGAATTTGACGTAAAAGATATTGTCAGACATCAATTGGTGCAACGCATTGTAGAAGCATACGAAAAGTCTGAAAACAAAGCTAAGATAGAAAGAGAAAAACAAGAAAAAGAGAAATAATAAAACATAAATTAAAATGAAAAATTCATTAACAAAAACTGATTTTAACTTTCCCGGACAAACAAATGTTTATCATGGAAAAGTGCGTGATGTTTATAGCATAGGCGACGATAAACTTGTTATGGTAGCATCCGACAGAATCTCTGCATTTGACGTTATTTTACCGAAAGGTATCCCTTTCAAAGGACAAGTTCTTAACCAGATTGCAGCTCAATTTTTGGATGACACAAAAGATATTTGTCCTAATTGGAAATTAGCAACACCTGACCCGATGGTAACAGTAGGTATTCGTTGTGAAGGATACCCTGTAGAAATGATCGTCAGAGGCTACCTTTGCGGTAGTGCTTGGAGAGCATATAAAAGCGGAGTGCGCGAAATTTGTGGAGTGAAATTACCGGAAGGAATGACTGAGAACCAAAAATTTCCACAACCTATTATAACACCAACTACCAAAGCTGAAATTGGTGAACACGATGAGGATATTTCTAAAGAGGAGATCATCTCTCGCGGGTTGGTTTCTGCTGAAGAGTACGCTATTCTTGAAAAATATACAATGGCTCTATTTTTAAGAGGAACTGAAATCGCAGCTAAACGCGGATTGATTTTGGTTGACACAAAATATGAGTTTGGAAAAAACAATGGTACAATTTACTTGATGGACGAAATCCACACTCCGGACTCTTCTCGTTACTTCTATGCTGATACCTATCAGGAGCTTTTCGAAGCCGGCAAACCTCAAAAACAATTGTCGAAAGAGTTTGTTCGCGAATGGTTGATGGAGAATGGATTCCAAGGGAAAGAGGGTCAAACAGTTCCTGAAATGACCGAAGAGATTGTTCAATCAATATCTGAACGTTATATCGAGTTATACGAAATCATAGTTGGTGAAAAATTCGTAAAAACAGAGAATGTAGACTCTTTGAATGCAAGAATTGAAGAGAATGTATTAAACTATTTACAAAATCAATAAAATGATAGTTCGCGCATCGGATTGCTAAAGGTATTTCTATAAATTAGGTAGCTGTAATATTATTCTCCAATCGTAATTTATAGGAGGATCTAAAATTCAATCCGATGCTTATTTTCATACTAATAAGAGATGCAACTAAACAGACTGCGCATAATTAATTATAAAAACATAAGAGAAGCTGATTTAGAATTCTCTGAGGGCATTAATTGTCTGTTGGGTTGCAATGGAGCCGGAAAAACCAATGTGTTAGATGCAATTTACTACTTGTCGTTTTGTAAAAGCCACTCTAATCCCATAGATACACAAAACATTACGCACGACGAAGAGTTTTTTATGTTAGAGGGGAATTACAAAACTGCGGATGAAGAGATAAATATTTATTGTGGCGTAAAAAAAAGACATAAAAAACAATTTAAACGCGACAAAAAAGATTACGAAAAATTGTCTGAACACATTGGATTAATCCCGCTTGTTATGATTTCACCATCTGATGAAGAATTAATTCACGGTGGAAGTGAAGAACGAAGAAAATTCATTGATGGTTTTATCTCCCAATACAATAAAAAGTATTTACAAACTCTTCTGTCCTACAAAAAAATTTTAGAACAAAGAAACTCGATGTTGAAAGAGCTGCAAAATGATGGATTGTTATTCGATGTTATTGAGGAGCAAATGTCTGTTCATGGAGCTTACATCCACCAAGAGCGAAAGAAATTTATCGAACAATTCTTACCTATTTTTCAAAATTTTCATCAAACCATTTCCTCTGGAAAAGAAGTTGTACAGTTGGAATACAAATCGCAATTAGACAATGGAGAAGAACTGTCAACATTATTAAAAGCGACTCGCGAACGAGACTTTATATTGGGATACACATCTAAAGGCATTCATAAAGATGACTTAGAGATGACTTTAGATTCCATGCCAATAAAACGTACCGGATCGCAAGGACAAAACAAAACTTTCCTAATAGCCTTAAAACTATCTCAATTCAATCTACTTGAAAAAATTAGCGGGAAACGTCCAATTTTACTTTTTGATGATATGTTTGATAAATTGGATAAGGAACGTGCTGAAAAAATCATATCCATCATGGGAGGCAATCATTTAGGTCAAATTTTCATATCAGACACAGACCGAGTTTCCTTACCTGCAATATTAGATGAATCCTCTTACAAATACAAACTCTTTACAGTGGAGAGCGGAGAAATATCTCTTAAATAAAAAACGCCCAAACAGATTGACAAAGTTCCCACAACCATGAAATCACAAAGATAGATACTTTTACCAATAAGAGAAACAGCGCAACCAACAATACGATTAAAACAGCCATCATTATAGCATTGCGATTCACTCTTTTAATTACCTTCTCATCTCCATCAACAAAACCTAAAATCATGTCATGATTTCTTTGAAATCCCTTAAAGAAAAAATCCATAATAATTCCCAAAAACGGAATAGTTCCTATCAAAACATCAAGCATCAGATTAAATGTAACAGCTAAAGCCAAAGGAACTGATTTCACCTTTACCAAAGCAAAATAGAGATAAGGTAGCATTAAAGGGAAATTGATGGCATCACCCACGTTCGGGATTAAGCCTATAATCGGATCTAAGCCGATTCCCAAAATCGACTTATCCATTATGCGACGAACCTTATTAATAAAATGATAAGACTTAGAATTTTTCAATTCTAAGCGTTTCAAATCAGCAGTATTAGATTCCTCCATTACCAATTAATGACAATCGTGATGACAAGCACTTCCGGAATCTTTAAGAGAACCAGATAAATAGAGAGCTACCAATGCGGAAATATGTCCGGAACACCCCCTGATAACATCAATATTGCACTCTGCCAATTTATTTTTAGCACCTTCTCCCATATTACCAGCCAGCATAAGAGATACCCCCTTATCTTTCAGAACAGAAGCAATATTTGATTTACATCCACAACCTTGAGGAGAGGGTAAGGTTTCCGAAGAAACCACTTTACCCTCCTCTATTGTGAATATGGTATAATAGGCACAATGACCAAAATGGTCATCTACAAAATTATCTTTTGTTGGGATCGCAATTTTCATAATTTCAAATATTAACGAAGAAGTGTGAAGTGTCCTACATACTGCGTATCAGCAGCAGGAAGATTAATTACATACCAATAATCTGTAGATGGAAGTGGATTTCCATTATACGTTCCATCCCAACCATTAGCGTTATCGTAACCAACATACTCAGCAACTACACGTCCCTCTCTATCATAAATAGAAACCTTAGCAGTTGGATATACATCAATATTATCAATCTCCCAAACATCATTCAAACCATCCCCATTAGGAGAGAAAAATTCTTGCGGAGTAATTGGTACAGGACTGATTGAGAACTGTCCGGCACTCTTACAATCATTCACATCCGCAACACTTAAGGTATGGCTACCGATTGAGGTATTATTCAAAACTCCCGTAGAGCCATTGAATCCGGAAATATCATCTATATCTTTACCATCCAAATATATGCTATAAGGTTCAACACCTCCATTAATCGAATACAACACCACATTCTCCTTATCATTAACAGAATCAATAGTCAACACAGGAGAATCTCTAACAAATACATATACAGTATCTGTAGTCTCACACTGAGCTTTTTCGTTTCTTGCTTTTACGATGCACGCAAAATCTTCTGATGGAGTAAATACCTTCTTCATATCACTATTTGTACCACCTAAGTTTGGAGTCCATGTCAAAGGACAATCTGATGGTTTTAGATCTCCAATGAACAACTCTATCTCCTCACCCCTACACACCGTATTTCTATCCGACTTAATAGACAATTTCAATTGAATTTGCAACACTGTCAAATTATACCACACAACACTGTCACAACCATTTACCGTTTTGTATGTCTGAGGGTCTCTTACCTTAATAGGGGTAGTTGTTGGAGTTGGATAGTGAACACCAAACAAATAAGAATCATAACAGATAATCGTATCTATAGGACTATTTTCATTTGAATATTTCGGATGAATTGTCAGATGCACATTGGTTGTACTATCACAACCGGAAAGAACACTAACCGTTGTATAGGTTAAATCATATTCGCCCGGAGTTCCGTATGCAATTCCTCCAAATTCATAAACCTCCCCCTCACAAATATCCACAGGAGGCAAATCCACTATAATTTTACTTGTCACATTAATAGTTGCATTGATTATACTGTCACAACCTGCTGCCGTTTTTAATGCAAATACCTCTGTAAAGACACCGGCCTGGTCATAAACCTTACCATTAAATTCAGAGCCTTGACAAATAGTATAAGATTCATTTAAATTATATACAGGATTAACAATAACATCTTGAACATGAATTAGGCAACCCATATCTTTTCTATATTCAAAGGTTCCTGCCACATCATATTTAGTATTTTCATACACTTCGCCTTGACAAATCACTTTTGGAGCTTTTTTCACCTCTCCCGGAGCTCTTACATTAATATTTTTAAGAACAATAACGCTATCACAACCGGTAACCGATGAAACTATTGTGTCGTTATTTGGATATATACCTTCAGTATCATAGGTTACACCTGCAAGAGTAGTACCCACACAGATGTCCTCATCTTCACCCGTCTCTAACTTAGGTTTTGCAATGGATACAACCAAATACAAATCCCCTGCAGCTTGAACCTCTTGTCCGTCAGTCAAACTGTTAGCATCCAGAGTAATTCCCTCCACTATACGAGTTTCACCTTCACAAAGAATTACACGCTTTTTACTTTTTGTTTCTGCAATCTGTAATTCTCCTTGAAGAGTGCAAACTTCATTATCCAACCCTCCTTGCTGACCGATCAAAATACGATAATAACCATTATGTTGATCCTTATCAAATGAAGGGATTGTATAACTCATATTATTATTTTGTGCATAAAAACCTTCTGCTCCCGGAAGATCGCTAAAAGAGGTACCATCTTTACTATATTGCCACTTATAATAGACAGAAGACAAATCTGCAAAGAAGCCATTATTATCAAAAACAGCCTGCAAAACAGCAGGTTCTTCATAAGACAATTCCTGCTTAGGCGCTACGGTAACCAACGGATGTTGCACCTCGATTTCAATATCATCAATAGCAAAGTCAAAGCCATTCGACTCAGGCTGAATAGCAGAAACAATAAAATAGGCCTCCGATATATCACCCGCAACCTCAAACTCCATTTCCAACCTTTGCCATGGCAAACTCAAACTACTCTCATCATCACATCTTGGCAAATTTTTAAAAGCTGTATGAGCTCCGGAAGAGACCAATTTTGTAGCATCCTTATCTTCAAAAATACCAATACCCAAGTGAGGCAATGGTCCTGTTGCTTTCCCTTCAATCTCCATATTACTCATCCAAACACTAAAACGGAACTTAACTCCCGAGCAAATATTTACCAATTTTTCGCGATACATAACCATCTCTGTCTGAGCTGCCGGAGGATTAATTCTCATGTAATATCCCCTTGTAACATCATTTGGATGGGTATGATCGCTTCCTTTATGCCATGTATTATTGTCCGTTGTTGTTTTCACCAACGAATACCCCTGAACAGCAGGAAAAGGAGCATAGCCCAACGGCGACTCGTCATCACTCAACAAGCCACTTGTAATCATCTCATCATCCATAGGATCATTACCTCCAAAATCTTGGAAGAACACCCTTTTCCACTCTGCACCCTGACCAAAAATGCCTTGAGAGCAAACTGACAACATTATTAAACCCGAAATAAAGAAAAACAATCGTTTCATATTCATTGCGTAAACTATATTTATGTATTTAGCTCAAAAAAACACTCTTGAAAAAATTCCATTCAATCGCAATCAAAAGAACTAGAGCATCTATTATCACCTATTATACCACAAAGATTGTTTTTTTTCGTTAAAAACGCAAATTAATTTACAAAAAAAATGATTTAGTTTTCAACAATTTTTCTAATTCCCTTTTAAAAACAACTTCTATCAATTATTAATCTTTAATTTTAAGGCGGTTCTATAAATTAGGTCGAGAAGATTTATAGAACTTACTTGAAAGAAAGTATTTGTGTCCGATAAATTTAAAATTCAATATAAGAAAGAAACAATCAGAAGGAATAATCATTCATGCGAACTAATATAAAAAAAGATATGCCCCTCATCAATAGAGAGGCACATCATTAACTATCATAAAGAGATCTATTGATTGAACAGACAAATCAAAATGAAACTTTCATCAGATTGGCACAGTCCAATAAATAAAACCTCTTAACACTTTTTCGCCGTTTTCTTCTTAGGCTCAGCAAGAGATGCATTTTGCAATTGTTTTTCTAAGTTTGCTATCAACTCACCCTGAGCATCAATCGTCTTCAACAAAGAATTAAGTTCTTCGTTATCAACACCTTCAGGGAATTGTCCATTCACTCTATCTATAAAGTCACTCAACACATTCATATAGTTCATAAATGCCTCGTATGGAGTATCATACGGACTAAAATGGCTATGCATAGCTCCATCTGAGAAGTGTTTTGTACTCATATAATAGAAGTGGTCGCTACTTTGCAAATAGTACCAATCTTGCAGCAATCTACGATCATTCGATAATCGCACCCTCTCTCCTATTCCATATAATTTATCGAAAGCCGAACGTTGCAACTCATTACCCAACCAAGCCGACAAATCACGCTCCTCATCGGCCCATGAAATAGGATAAGGCACATTAATTTGATCGATAGGTTTTCTTTTTTGCAACACCATAGAAGGCGTTTCAAAATTAATTCCCATCTGCGAAGCAAAGTAAGGCAAAGCTTTCAAGAATTCAAAAATACCGGTTCCTGCATTTTGCATTTCTCCGAAAGTTTCATAATTCATAAATAGATTAACGACATCTTCGCTTGCCGGCAAATTCTCTATCCAACTTAAGAATTTTTCGGCCGTCAACGGATATTGATCCCATCCCCAATCAGAAAATCTAAAGGTAATATCATCACTCATTTTGAAATTTTTACAAAGAACCTTCAATTGAGGGTTAGAAGCACAGCAATAGACATAATTAGGACTCTTCCAACCCAAAACATGCTTTGCCCCCTCCGTAATAATACCTTTAAATCCCATTGCAGAGACACGGCTACCAATATCGTCAGAATAAATCAACTCTGTATTTCTAAAAACAGTTGGTTTATACCCAAAGAGACTTTGAATTTTCTTTGAATGCTGTTTCACTTGCAATTCAAACTCATCGCTATCCTCCTGCAAAGAAGCGAGAGAATGAGCAAAAGTCTCTGCCAAAAATTCCACACACCCAGTTTTGGCCAACTCTTTAAACGAATCAATCACCTCCGGAACATATAATTCCATCTGTTCCAAAGCAACTCCGGAAATAGAGTAAGCCACTTTGAAAGCCCCATCAGACTCTTTTATCATGTTTAAAATAGTCTGATTTGCAGGAAGGTAACAATTATTTGCAATACGTCTAATAATTTCCTCATCATTGTAATCATCGTAATAATAATGGTCACTACCAATATCAAAAAAACGATACCTTTTCAAACGAAACGGCTGATGAATCTGAAAGTAAAAACAAATTGACTTCATATATTATCTATTTAATTATCACAACAATATTAGTGCCAACCCAACACTTTTTCATAAACACTTCTCACTTTAAGGGCAGCATATTCCCACTTAATCTCATCCACCTCTTTTTTCCCCTCTTCTTTAAGGAATTTATACATTGATGGATAGGTTATAATTGAATATATAGCATCTGCCATAGCATCAATATCCCAATAATCAATTTTTATGGCATTATACAAAATTTCTGCACATCCTGATTGTTTCGAGATGATTGTCGGCACCCCCACTTGCATTGCCTCTAACGGAGAAATACCAAATGGTTCTGAAACAGATGGCATGATATATACGTCGCTCGACTTCAGCATTTCATAAACCTCTTTACCTTTCAAGAATCCGGTAAAGTGGAATCTATCTGAAATATTTCGGTAAGCAACATGCCTAATCATTTTATTCATCATATCTCCGCTACCGGCCATAACAAATCGTACATTATTAGTTTTTTGAAGGACACGATAGGCAGCCTCAACAAAATACTCCGGACCCTTTTGCATTGTAATACGACCCAAGAATGTAACAATCTTATCATTTGTTTGATTCCTTGATTGAAGTGCCTGAATGGAAGCATCTAATGGCTCCACGGCATTATGCACAGTAGTCACCTTTGCCGGATCAATATGATACCTGTTTATGACAGTTTCTCGGGTTAAATCACTAACGGTTATGATATGATCTGCTAAGTCCATACCCGCCTTTTCTATATCATAAACAATAGGGTTTACATTTCCTCTACTTCGGTCAAAATCGGTGGCATGTACATGAATCACAAGGGGTTTACCAGAAACAAACTTTGCATGTACACCTGCAGGATAGGTTAACCAATCATGAGAGTGAATGATGTCAAAATCCATAGCTCGACAAACCACTCCTGCCACAGCATCATAGTTTCTAATCTCCTCTAAAAGATTATCAGGGTATCGTCCGGAAAATTCAATAGATCCTATACCATTTGTACCTATATGACTATTATCTTCGCGGATGCAATTCCTGTAATGATAATATTCATCTGCAGAGATTGCACCTCCCAGCACTTGGTTCAAATAATTGCAATCAGGTTCTTTCCACGTTACCGGAACTTTATTTGCCGGAATAATTTTCAAAAAACTCTGATCCTCATCTCCCCATGGCTTAGGCAACATAAACGTAATTTCCATATCGGATTGCATGGACATACCCCGAGTTAATCCATAACTCGCAGTACCCAATCCACCCAAAATATGAGGGGGAAATTCCCAACCAAACATTAACGCTTTCATATCAATCTTTGTAAAAATTTTTCAACACTTTAAGCACTCGCAACACTTCTGCCACATTTTTTGTAAAAGAGATTCCTCCCCTTCCCTTAAAAGGAGGGTTTGCATCATACATTTCAGACAAAGTTCCTATACAATTCAAATGCATTTCCTCTTCAAATCCTATCAATGTACGCTCTGCAAAAGAGTAACCACTATTCTTATAAACACTTAAATAAGCCTCCAAATAGGGACCAATCAACCAAGGCCATGCAGCTCCTTGGAAAGCTGCAAAATCTCTATCTTGCTGCGAGCCATCACACGTTCCATGATAATTTGGACTCTTAGGACTCAAAGATCGTAATCCTTTAGGTGTTAACAACTCTTTTGTTGCGATATCTACAATAGCTTTTTTCTGTTTATTTTCTAATGGCGAATACTTCAAAGAAGCAGCAAATATCATATTCGGACGCACAGATAATTCTTTATAGTCACCCGAAACAAAATCATACAAATAATAGCCATTCCAAAATACCTCAGCAAAATTCTCTTTCACCTTATCTGCATATTCTGTCAAACTCTCGAAAAAATGCTCTTCACCAAATTCCAATGCCAAATCCGCAACAAATCTCAAAGCATTATACCATAGTGCATTAACCTCTACAACATATCCGCTACGCGGAGTGATTGGTCGGCCTTCGAATGTTGAATTCATCCATGTAACAGCCTTATCCCATCCATTCAAATATACCAACCCATTTTCATGAACAAAGAGATTATTATGTCGTTGTTTCAAGATAAATTCAATCGCATCTTTTAGCAACTCTCCATACATCTCCCAAGCATGCGTATTCCCTGTCTCTTTTGCATACTCTTGTACTGCCCAAATCATCCACAACAAGACATCCGGATCCTCCAATCCATATACATCCCTTCCAATTGGTTTTCCTTCCATGTAATTGCGAAGTGCAGGGGTTAATGTTGCCATTATTTTTTCAAATCCGGTTAAATCATCAAATGCCAAAGAGACTCCAGGTAATGAAATAAACAAATCTCTTGCCAAACATTTAAACCATGGATAACCGGCCAAAAGATACAACTCCTCCGGATTTTTTCGATTAAAGCATTGTTGCGCAGAATTTTTCAAACAATTAAAGAAACTATTCCGTGCAGTTCGTTTTGAAATCTCCTCATAATAAATTTGAGAAAGATTAGCTGTATCCACTTCTGACACTCCTGCCGAAAAAATGATAGACTCACCCTTCTTAATCGGAACCTCAAAATACCCCGGTACAAACAAATCTTCCTTATAATAATATCCACGCTCCAATTCTTTTGCATACTCAATTCCCTTATTCCAATAAGGAGTAGAAACAAAGTTTACCTCTTTATTAAATTGCATATACAAATTGGGGTATCCCTGATACATACATACTGATATTCCATTAGATACTCCCTGATACGATGTATCTGCTTGGTAATTCTCAACACAGAGTGAATTTACATTACGAAAAGCCAAAAACGGTCTAAAACGTAACACTGTAGGAGAATGAGCATCAACCAAAGTATACTTAATCAAAATTCTATTTTCATACGAGATAAAAACCTTCTCTTTTGATAATATCACGCCTCCTACACGATATATACCCCTCGGAACAATGTCACAATTAAACTCCCTGAGATACTTATGTCCCTTAGGATAATAATTATCACCTTGGTATTTATGAATTCCGAGATTAAATTCTGTCCCATGTTGCACCACCGTTTCATCGAACGAAGATAGCAACACGTGATTATCATTATCTAAATTCTTTACAGGCATAACCAGCAACCCATGATATTTACGCGTATTACACCCAATTATAGTTGTACAATGGTATGCTCCCGACTTGTTGGTGCGCAACATCTCTCTTGTGAGAGATTGCTCCAAATTTGTCAACATACTTTTGTCAAATTTTAAATAGCTCATATTAGTTACGTTTTCCTTAAATTAAACCATCATAAAAATTTCAAGTTCTCGCAAAGCCTCTCAGCTACAAAAAACTTCAAAATTCTTGCTTTTAGCCTTCTTTAACCAATAACTAAAACAACTTTCAGTTATAAAAAAAGACACAACCTCTTAACAAACCATAAATATACAATCTTTTCTTCTTATAAAGAAATATGAAAGTAAAAACTTTTAACATTAATGAATTTTTCTTGCCAAAACAAAACATTTTCACCCGATATTTAGTTCATTCCACAAAAACAAACCTTACGATTTTTACTAAATCAACTCAAACCACCCTTTCAACACCACTTCAATTTCTTTCTTGATCACATCATCCTTCCAGACAATCAATTTATTATATACGTCAACCTATTTTCACTCTCACTTTTTGATAATAGTCCACAATTTCTGCAAAAGAAGAATAAAAATAAATTTTATTTTCCTTGGTAGCACCTCCTAAGCATCTATCATTTCAACGCTTAGAGAAAAATTAATATGAGGCCACGGCTCTTTCATTTAAAATCTCTTGTTCATGTTCTTTTTATCCATATTTTATAGGCCAATCTAACTATGTGAATA
>SUWZ01000018.1 GCA_015061185.1 Bacteroidales bacterium | reverse complement strand
GCGGAAGTAGCTCAGTTGGTAGAGCATCAGCCTTCCAAGCTGAGGGTCGCGGGTTCGAACCCCGTCTTCCGCTCTAATCGCCAATGTAGCTCAGCGGTAGAGCACTTCCTTGGTAAGGAAGAGGTCACGGGTTCAAGTCCCGTCATCGGCTCTGTTGCTAAGGTTGGAAATAAAAATTATTAATTAATTAAAAATATTTAAGAAGTTATGGCAAAAGAACAATTCGACCGTTCGAAAGCGCACGTTAACATTGGTACAATCGGACACGTTGACCATGGTAAGACTACTTTGACTGCTGCTATTACTACAGTATTGGCAAAGAAAGGTCTTTCTGAATTGCGCTCATTTGATTCTATTGATAATGCTCCTGAAGAGAAAGAGCGTGGTATTACAATTAATACTTCACACGTTGAGTACCAAACAGAAACTCGTCACTATGCACACGTTGACTGTCCAGGTCACGCCGATTACGTTAAGAACATGGTAACTGGTGCTGCTCAAATGGATGGTGCAATCATCGTAGTTGCTGCAACTGATGGTCCAATGCCTCAAACTCGTGAGCACATCCTTTTGGCTCGTCAGGTAAACGTACCTCGCTTGGTTGTATTTATGAACAAGTGTGATATGGTTGATGATGCTGAGATGTTGGACTTGGTAGAAATGGAAATGCGCGAATTGTTGGATTTCTATGAGTTCGATGCTGATAACACTCCTATTATCCGTGGTTCTGCTTTGGGTGCTTTGAATGGTGAAGCTCAATGGGAAGATAAGATCATGGAATTGATGGCTGCTGTTGATACTTGGATTGAACTTCCTCCACGTGATATCGATAAACCATTCTTGATGCCTGTTGAGGACGTGTTCTCTATCACTGGTCGTGGTACTGTTGCAACTGGTCGTATCGAAACTGGTATCATCAAAGTAGGTGAAGAAGTTGAAATTATCGGTCTTGGTGCTGAAAAATTGAAATCAACTGTAACTGGTGTTGAGATGTTCCGTAAGTTGTTGGACGAAGGTCAAGCTGGTGATAACGTAGGTTTGTTGCTTCGTGGTATCGACAAGGATCAAATCAAGAGAGGTATGGTTCTTTGTAAACCAGGTCAAGTTACTCCTCACACTGAATTCAAAGCTTCTGTGTATATCTTGAAGAAAGAAGAAGGTGGTCGTCACACTCCATTCCATAACAAATATCGTCCTCAATTCTACATCCGTACTTTGGACGTTACTGGTGAGATTTCTTTGCCAGAAGGAACTGAAATGGTTATGCCAGGTGACAACTTGGAGATTACTGTTAAATTAATCTATCCGGTAGCTTGCAACGAGGGTCTTCGTTTCGCTATTCGTGAAGGTGGTAGAACAGTTGGTTCTGGTCAAATTACTGCAATTCTTGACTAATAACTATTAATAATTTATCCTCCGGTTTCCGGAGGATAATCTACGGGAGTAGCTCAGTTGGTAGAGCACCGGTCTCCAAAACCGGGTGTCGGGAGTTCGAGCCTCTCCTTCCGTGCTAAATATTTTAATGATGAAAGTATTAACTTATATCAAAGATTCATACGACGAACTAGTTAATAAAGTTTCTTGGCCTTCGTCTAAAGAATTGTCTAATAGTGCAGTAGTTGTTCTAGTAGCTTCCCTTCTTATTGCTCTAGTGATTTTTGGTATGGACAAGGCGATTGAAGAATTAATGAAGTTCATCTACAATTTGTTATCATAAGGGAGGGATTAAAATGTCTGAGACTGGTATGAAATGGTACGTTCTTCGTGCTATTAGCGGTAAAGAGAACAAGGTGCGTGAGTATCTCGAAAATGAGATTGCTAATACGGATCTTGGTAATTTTGTTTCGTCTGTTTTGATTCCGACTGAACGTGTGTTTCAAATTAAAAACGGAAAGAAAATTTCGAAAGAGAGAACTTATCTTCCTGGTTATGTTTTAGTTCAAGCTAATCTTGTTGGTGAGGTGACTCATCGCTTAACAGAAATTCCTAATGTTATTGGTTTCTTGGGTGATGGTTCTAAGAGAACAAATGCTCCTGTGCCTTTGCGTCAAAGTGAAGTTAATCGCATTTTAGGTAAAGTCGATGAGTTGAATGAGTCTGAAGAGGAAATCGTTGTGCCTTATTTTGAGGGTGAATCGGTTAAGGTTACCTTTGGTCCTTTCAGCGGATTTAGCGGTATAATTGAGGAAGTTAACAATGAGCGTAAAAAACTCAAAGTTATGGTTAAAATCTTCGGTCGTAAAACTCCTTTGGAGTTGAACTTTACTCAAGTGGAAAAGGAATAGTGTTATTCTGATTCTGTGTAGTTCGTATTATTTTTTTAATTTAAATATAGTTTTTAAAATGGCTAAAGAAGTTGCTGGATTTATCAAATTGCAGATAAAGGGAGGCGCTGCGAATCCATCACCACCGGTTGGACCTGCATTGGGTTCTAAGGGTATTAACATCATGGACTTCTGCAAGCAGTTTAATGCAAGGACACAAGACAAAGCTGGAAAAGTGTTGCCTGTTGTCATCTCTTATTATGCTGATAAGTCTTTTGATTTTGTCGTTAAGACTCCTCCAGTAGCAGTTCAACTTTTGGAAATTACTAAGCAAAAAAGTGGTTCTGCTGAGCCTAATCGTAAGAAAGTTGCTGAAATTACTTGGGACCAAGTTAGAACTATTGCAGAGGATAAAATGCAAGATTTGAATTGCTTTACTATCGAGTCTGCTATGTCTATGGTTGCTGGTACAGCAAGAAGTATGGGTATCACCGTTAAAGGAGAATTCCCTGGTAATAAATAATTAACACTTCAATTGAAATGGGTAAACTTACAAAAAATCAAAAGTTAGCTTTAGAGAAGATTGAAGCAGGGAAATCTTACTCTTTAAAGGAAGCATCTGAGTTAGTAAAAGAAATTACTACTACAAAGTTTGATGCTTCAGTTGATATTGATGTTCGCTTAGGTGTTGATCCTCGTAAGGCAAACCAAATGGTTCGTGGTGTCGTATCTTTGCCAAACGGTACCGGTAAAGAGGTACGTGTATTGGCTTTGTGTACTCCTGATGCAGAGGCTGATGCTAAGGCTGCAGGTGCAGACTATGTTGGTTTGGATGAATATATCGAGAAGATCAAGGGAGGTTGGACTGACGTTGACGTTATTATAACTATGCCTTCTATCATGGGTAAAATTGGTGCTTTGGGTCGTGTATTGGGTCCTCGTGGTTTAATGCCAAACCCTAAAAGTGGTACTGTTACAAATGAAGTAGGGAAAGCTGTTAAGGAAGTTAAACAAGGAAAAATCGACTTCAAAGTTGATAAGTTCGGTATTGTTCATACTTCAGTAGGAAAGGTATCATTCACTCCTCAACAAATTATGGAGAATGCTAAGGTTTTTGTTGAAACTTTGATCAAATTGAAACCGGCATCTTCTAAGGGTGTGTATGTTAAGAGTATTTATCTTTCAAGTACTATGAGTCCGGGTATTAAAATTGACCCTAAATCAGTTGATGAAATTTAATATTTAGAAACATGAAAAAGGAAGATAAAAATCTTATCATAGAGCAGATAGTTAATAGTCTTAATGAGTATTCTCATTTTTATCTTACAGATGCTGCTGGTTTAACAGCTGATTTGACAAGTGATTTGAGAAGAGCTTGTTTTAAGAATGAGATTAAATTCGTTGTAGTTAAGAATACTTTGCTTAAAAGAGCTTTAGAGCAAAAAGGTGACTTCTCTCAATTGTATTCACTTTTGGAAGGTCCTACTGCTTTGATGTTGTCTAATACAGGTAATGCTCCTGCAAAGTTGCTTAAAGAGTTTGCTAAGGGTAATAAAGTTGGTAAGCCGGTTCTTAAGGGTGCTTATGTAGAAGAAAGTTTCTATGTTGGTGCTGATCAATTGGATGCGTTAGTTAGCATCAAGAGTAAGAATGAACTTATCGGTGATATTGTTACTTTGTTGCAATCTCCGGCGAAGAATGTTATTTCTGCTCTTCAATCTGGAGGTTCTACTCTCCACGGAGTGTTGAAAACACTTTCTGAAAAATAAAATTTAGTATAGTAATAATTGAATTATAAACATTTTTAATACATATAACAATGGCAGATTTGAAAGCTTTTGCAGAACAATTAGTTAATTTAACAGTAAAAGAAGTTAACGAACTAGCTGAAATTTTGAAAAACGAGTATGGTATCGAACCTGCTGCTGCAGCTGTTGCTGTAGCTGCTCCTGCAGCTGGTGGTGCTGCTGCTGAAGAAGAAAAATCATCTTTCGATGTAGTTTTGAAATCAGCAGGTGCTAATAAGTTGGCTATCGTTAAGTTAGTTAAAGAATTAACTGGTCTTGGCTTGAAAGAGGCTAAAGATATGGTTGACGGTGCTCCTAGCGTAATTAAAGAAGGTCTTGCTAAGGCTGACGCTGAAGGTCTTAAGAAACAACTTGAAGAAGGCGGAGCTGAAGTTGAACTTAAATAGTACTGCACGGTTCTGATTATCAGGAACTTTGGTTTAGAACCTTTGATAAGGGGGTTCTAAACCTTTTTACGTCTATTTTTATTTTTAAGTTCACTTAAATCTTAATTAAATGACTTCTTTTGATAAAAACCAAAGAATAAGTTTTGCATCTATCAAGGAGCATCTTGAATATCCAGACTTCCTTGAAGTGCAATTGAAATCTTTTAAAGATTTTTTTCAGCTTGATACACCTCCTGAATTGAGAAAGAATGATGGGATGTATGAGGTTTTCTCAGAAAATTTTCCAATTGCGGATACAAGGAACAATTTTGTTCTTGAGTTTTTGGATTATTATATCGATCCTTCTAGATATACTATCGAAGAGTGTATCGAGAGAGGGTTGACTTATTGTGTTCCGCTAAAAGCTAAACTTAAGTTGTATTGTACGGATCCTGACCATGAGGATTTTGAGACAATCATTCAAGATGTATATTTGGGTACAATCCCTTATATGACTGATAAGGGTACTTTTATCATTAATGGAGCTGAGCGCGTAGTTGTTTCTCAGTTGCATAGATCTCCGGGTGTTTTCTTCGGACAGAGTATGCATGCTAATGGAACAAAATTGTATTCCGCTCGTATTATCCCTTTTAAAGGGTCATGGATCGAGTTTGCTACTGATATTAACAACGTCATGTATGCTTACATCGACCGTAAGAAAAAATTACCGGTAACTACGTTGTTGCGTGCTATCGGATTTGAAAGTGATAAGGATATTCTTGAAATTTTCGGTTTGGCTGAAGAGGTGAAAGTCTCTAAAGCCGGTTTGAAAAAGGCTGAGGGTAGAAAATTGGCTGCTCGTGTCTTGAAAACTTGGATCGAAGATTTTGTTGATGAAGATACTGGAGAGGTGGTTTCTATCGAACGTAACGAGGTTATCATCGATCGTGAAACTATTTTGGATAAAGACCACATCCAAACAATTTTAGATTCTGGCGTTCAAACTATTTTGCTTCATAAGGAGGATCAAAATCTTTCTGACTATGGTATTATCTATAATACTTTGCAAAAAGATACTAGTAACTCCGAAAAGGAGGCTGTTTATTATATATATCGTCAATTGCGTAGTGCTGACCCTGCTGATGAAAATGCGGCTCGTGAGGTTATTTCTGGGTTGTTCTTCTCTGAAAAACGCTACGATTTAGGCGAGGTCGGTCGTTATCGTATCAACAAAAAGTTGAACTTGACGACTGATATGGATGTGCGAGTTCTTACAAAAGAAGACATCATTGAGATTATTAAGTATTTAATCGAGTTGATCAACTCTAAGGCGGATGTAGATGATATCGACCACTTGAGCAATCGTCGTGTTCGTACTGTTGGTGAACAACTTTATAATCAATTTGGTGTTGGTTTGGCTCGTATGGCGCGTACTATTCGTGAACGTATGAACGTTCGCGATAATGAGGTGTTTAGTCCGGTTGAGTTGATTAATGCGAAGACTATTTCTTCTGTTATTAACTCATTCTTCGGTACTAATGCTTTGTCGCAATTCATGGATCAAACTAACCCTCTTGCCGAGATTACTCATAAACGTCGTCTCTCTGCTTTGGGTCCTGGTGGTTTGTCTCGTGAACGTGCCGGTTTCGAGGTGCGTGACGTACACTATACTCACTATGGTCGTTTGTGTCCTATTGAAACACCGGAAGGTCCAAACATCGGTTTGATCTCTTCTTTGTGTGTGTATGCGAAAATTAATGATCTTGGATTTATCGAAACTCCTTATCGTATCGTTAAAGATGGTAAGGTGGATATGTCTGTCAATGGTATTAAATATCTGACTGCTGAAGAGGAAGAGGGCAAAATTATTGCTCAAGGAAATGCTGTTGTTGATGATAATGGTGCTTTGGTTGATAGCAAAGTTAAGGCTCGTCAAGATGCTGACTTCCCTGTCGTTTCTCCTCAAGAGTTGGATTTGATGGATGTTGCTCCTCAACAAATCGCTTCTATCGCGGCTTCTTTGATTCCGTTCTTGGAGCATGATGATGCGAACCGTGCTTTGATGGGATCTAACATGATGCGTCAGGCTGTGCCTTTGTTGCGTTGTGAGTCGCCTATTGTGGGTACCGGTATCGAAGGTCAATTGATCCGCGACTCTCGTACTCAAATTACAGCTGAAGGTGATGGTGTGATTGAGTTCGTGGATGCTAGTGTTATTAAAATCCGCTATGATAGAACAGAAGATGAAGAGTTTGTTAGCTTTGAGTCGGCTGTTAAAGATTATATTATCCCGAAATTCCGTAAGACTAACCAAAGTACTACAATAGACTTGCGTCCAATTGTACAGGTGGGTCAACGTGTTTCTAAGGGGCAAATCCTTACTGAGGGATATTCTACTCAAAACGGTGAGTTGGCTATTGGAAAGAACCTTTTGGTTGCCTTCATGCCTTGGAAGGGATATAACTATGAGGATGCTATCGTTATCAACGAGAAAGTTTGTAAGTACGATATATTCACTTCAGTTCATGTTGATGAGTACCAATTAGAGGTTCGTGAAACGAAACGTGGTATGGAAGAGTTGACTGCTGACATTCCGAATGTCAGTGAAGAGGCTACTCGTAACTTGGATGAGAATGGTATTATCCGTGTCGGTGCTTTTGTTGAACCGGGTGATATTTTGATAGGTAAGATTACTCCTAAGGGTGAAACTGATCCTTCTCCGGAAGAAAAGTTGCTACGTGCTATCTTCGGTGACAAAGCGGGTGATGTAAAAGACGCTTCGTTGAAAGCTCATCCTTCTTTGCGCGGTGTTGTTGTTGATAAGAAGTTGTTCTCTCGTGTTGTAAAAACAAGAAAATCTCGTTTGTCAGATAAGGCGTTGTTGCCAAAGATTGACGAAGAATTTGATGAGAAAGCTGTTGAACTAAAGGCAATCTTAGTTGAAAAACTTTTGGTTTTGACAAATGGAAAAACATCTCAAGGGGTGAAAGATTTCTTAGGTGTTGATGTTATTGCCAAAGGTGCTAAGTTCACTAAGAAGGCTTTAGAAGAAATTGATTATACAACTATTCAGTTAAGTAAGTGGACTTCTGATTCTTATAAGAATGATATGATTCGTGATTTAATCATGAACTATTTGAAGAAGTATAAAGAATTGGACGCAGTTACTAAACGTAAGAAGTTTAATTTGACAATTGGTGATGAGTTGCCTGCAGGAATCGTTCAATTGGTTAAAGTTTATATTGCTAAAAAACGTAAGATTCGTGTTGGTGATAAGATGGCAGGTCGTCATGGTAACAAGGGTATTGTTTCTCGTATCGTTCGTCAAGAGGATATGCCGTTCTTAGAGGATGGAACTCCGGTAGATATCGTTTTGAATCCATTGGGTGTGCCTTCTCGTATGAACTTGGGGCAAATCTTTGAAACTGTTTTGGGTTGGGCTGGACTAAAACTAAATGTTAAGTTTGCGACTCCAATCTTTGATGGTGCAACTTTGGATGACTTGAATGAGTGGACAGAAAAGGCCGGAATTCCAAGATATGGTAAAACTTATTTGTGTGATGGTGGAACCGGTGAACGTTTTGACCAACCTGCTACTGTCGGAGTTATCTATATGTTGAAGTTGGGTCACATGGTTGATGACAAGATGCATGCTCGTTCTATTGGTCCTTACTCTTTGATTACTCAACAACCGTTAGGAGGTAAGGCGCAATTTGGAGGTCAACGTTTCGGAGAGATGGAGGTTTGGGCATTGGAGGCATTTGGTGCATCTCACATCCTTCAAGAGATTTTGACTATCAAGTCGGATGACGTCTTGGGTCGTGCTCGTGCTTACGAATCTATCGTTAAGGGTGAACCGATGCCGGTTGCTGGTATTCCGGAGTCTTTGAACGTATTGTTGCATGAGTTGAGAGGTTTGGGATTGAGTATAACACTCGATTAATTGTAATCTTATAATAATATCAACATGGCTTTTAGAAAAGAAAATAAGGTAAAGAGCGCATTTAATAAGATTTCAATCGGTTTGGCTTCTCCGGAAGAAATTTTGGAGGCTTCAAGCGGAGAGGTTTTGAAACCTGAAACAATCAATTATAGAACTTATAAGCCTGAGCGCGAAGGTTTGTTCTGTGAGCGTATCTTTGGTCCTGTTAAAGATTATGAGTGTCATTGCGGTAAATATCGTCGTATCCGTTATAAGGGTATCGTTTGTGACCGTTGTGGTGTTGAAGTAACAGAGAAAAAAGTTCGTCGTGAACGTATGGGGCATATCCAATTGGTAGTTCCTGTTGCTCATATTTGGTATTTCCGTTCTTTGCCAAACAAAATTGGTTATCTATTGGGAATGCCTACTAAAAAGTTGGATGCTGTTATCTATTATGAGCGTTACGTAGTTATCCAACCTGGTATTAAGGCTGAGGATGGTATTTCTGAACAAGATCTGTTGACAGAAGAGGAGTACTTGGATATTCTCGATACTCTTCCTAAGGATAATCAATTGTTGGAAGATACAGATCCGAACAAGTTTATCGCAAAGATGGGTGCTGAGGCTATCTATGATATGTTACAACGCTTGGATTTGGATAGCTTGTCTTATGATTTGAGAAATAAGGCGGGTCAAGAGTCTTCTCAACAACGTAAGAGTGAAGCTTTGAAACGTTTGCAAGTAGTGGAGGCGTTCCGTGCTTCTAATGGTCGAAATAAACCTGAATGGATGATTGTTAAAATCGTTCCGGTTATTCCTCCTGAATTGCGTCCTTTGGTTCCATTGGATGGTGGACGTTTTGCAACTTCCGACTTAAATGACTTGTATCGTCGTGTGATTATTCGTAATAATCGTTTGAAGAGATTAATCGAAATTAAAGCTCCTGAGGTTATCTTGCGTAATGAAAAACGTATGTTGCAAGAGGCTGTGGACTCTTTATTCGATAACTCTAGAAAGTCTAGTGCGGTTAAAACCGATGCTAACAGACCTTTGAAGTCGTTGTCTGATAGTTTGAAAGGTAAGCAAGGTCGTTTCCGTCAAAACTTGTTGGGTAAACGTGTTGACTATTCTGCTCGTTCGGTTATTGTCGTTGGTCCGGAATTGAAAATGCATGAGTGTGGTATCCCTAAGGATATGGCGGCTGAGTTGTACAAACCATTTATCATCAGAAAATTGATTGAGCGTGGTATTGTAAAGACTGTTAAATCTGCTAAGAGAATTGTTGATAGTCGTAAAGATGCTGTTGTTTGGGATATCTTGGAATATGTAATGAAAGGTCATCCGGTTCTTCTTAACCGTGCTCCTACATTGCACCGTTTGGGTATTCAAGCGTTCCAACCTAAAATGATTGAGGGTAAAGCTATTCAGTTACACCCATTGGCTTGTACGGCGTTTAATGCCGACTTTGATGGTGACCAGATGGCTGTTCACTTGCCACTTGGTAACGAGGCTATTTTGGAGGCTCAGATGTTGATGTTGGCTTCGCATAATATCCTTAACCCTGCTAATGGTTCTCCTATTACTGTGCCTTCGCAAGATATGGTGCTTGGTTTGTATTATATTACAAAACCTCGTAAAGGTGCTTTGGGTGATGGCTTGAAATTCTATGGCGTTGAAGAGGCGTTGATTGCTTATAATGAGAAAAAAGTGGCTCTTCATGCTCCTATTTCGGTTATCGTTAAAGATTTAAATGAAAATGGAGAGTTGGTTGATACAATGTTGGAAACTACTGTCGGTCGTTTGATTTTTAATCAAAATGTTCCTGATGAGGTTGGTTTCGTTAATACATTGGTTACCAAAAAATCTCTTCGTGATATTATCGGTGATGTCATTAAAGTTTGTGGAGTGGCTCGTACTGCTCAATTCTTGGATGATATCAAAGATTTAGGTTACTACATGGCGTTCCGTGGATGCTTGTCATTTAACTTGGAAAACGTTATTATCCCTAAGGAAAAAGAGGAGTTGGTTGAACAAGGTTATAAAGAGGTAGAAGAGGTGATGAATAACTATAACATGGGATTCATTACTTATAACGAGCGTTATAACCAAATTATTGATATTTGGACGCATGTTAATTCAAACTTGTCTAATATCTTGATGAAGACTATCTCTTCTGACGACCAAGGATTTAACTCTGTTTACATGATGTTGGATTCCGGTGCCCGTGGTTCTAAAGAGCAAATTCGTCAGCTTTCCGGTATGCGTGGATTGATGGCGAAACCGCAAAAAGCCGGTGCCGAAGGTGGTCAAATTATTGAAAATCCGATCTTGTCTAACTTTAAAGAGGGATTGTCTGTGTTAGAGTACTTTATCTCTACTCACGGTGCTCGTAAAGGTTTGGCGGATACTGCGTTGAAAACTGCTGATGCGGGTTATTTGACTCGTCGTCTTGTGGATGTTTCGCACGATGTGATTATCAATGAGGAGGATTGTGGTACTTTGAGAGGTTTGGTTTGTACTGAACTTAAGAATAATGAAGAGGTTGTTGCCTCTTTGTACGAAAGGATCTTGGGTCGTGTTTCTGTTCATGATATTCAACATCCTTTGACCGGTGAAATTATTGTTCAGGCTGGTGAGGAAATTCGTGAAGATCAGGCTCAAATTATTCAAGAATCTCCAATTGAACGTGTTGAGATTCGTTCTGTATTGACTTGCGAATCTAAGAGAGGTGTTTGTGCAAAATGTTACGGACGTAACTTGGCAACAGGACGTTTGGTTCAAAAAGGTGAGGCTGTGGGAGTTATCGCTGCTCAGTCTATCGGTGAACCGGGTACTCAGTTGACATTGCGTACTTTCCACGTGGGAGGTATCGCAGGTAACATTGCTGCAGAATCCGGTATTACGTCTCGTTATGATGGTATCGTTGAAATAGATGAGTTGAGAACTGTTGATGCTGAAAACGAAGATGGTTCTACTACTCAAATCGTGGTGGGTCGTTTGGCAGAGTTGAAGATTATTGATCCTAATACTAAGATTGTATTGACAAACGCAAATATCCCTTATGGTGCAAAACTATTTATTAAGAATGGTCAAACGGTAAAGAAGGGAGATAGAATTTGTGAATGGGACCCATTCAACGCTGTGATTATTACGGAAGTTGCCGGTAAAATTAAGTTCGAAAACGTTATTGAAAACGTTACGTACAAGACTGAGTCCGACGAAACTACAGGTTTGAAAGAGAAGATTATTATCGAGTCTAAAGATAAAGCAAATGTACCGGAAGCTCATGTCTTGGATAAGAAGGGTAACTTGATTAAAACGTATAGTTTGCCGGTAGGTGCTCACGTTATTGTCGATGATAATGAATCGGTTAAGAGCGGACAGTTGTTGGTGAAGATTCCTCGCGCTGTTGGTAAAGCGGGAGATATCACCGGAGGTCTTCCTCGTGTGACCGAGTTATTTGAGGCTCGTAACCCATCTAACCCTGCAGTTGTTTCTGAAATTGATGGTGAGGTTTCATTTGGCAAGGTGAAACGTGGTAATCGTGAAATTTCTATCACCTCTAAAGCTGGAGATGTGAAGAAATATCTTGTTCCGTTGTCAAAACAAATCTTGGTGCAAGAAAACGATTATGTTCGTGCCGGTACTCCTTTGTCTGATGGTGCGATCACTCCTTCTGACATCTTGGCAATTAAAGGTCCGACCGCTGTTCAAGAGTATATCGTAAACGAGGTACAAGATGTGTATCGTTTGCAAGGTGTGAAGATCAATGATAAACACTTTGAGGTGATTGTGCGTCAAATGATGCGTAAGGTTGAAATCGCTGATGCAGGAGACACTCGTTTCTTAGAGAAGGAAGTGGTTGATAAGTTGGAATTTATGGAGGAAAATGACCGTATCTTTGGTAAGAAAGTTGTTGTTGATGCAGGTGATTCTGAAAACTTGAAACCGGGTCAAATTGTTACTGTTCGTAAATTGAGAGATGAGAATAGCTCATTGAAACGTAAAGATTTGAAATTGGTAGAAACAAGGGATGCAGTTCCGGCTGTCTCTTCTCAAGTTTTGCAAGGTATCACTCGTGCAGCTCTTCAAACTACCAGCTTTATGTCTGCAGCCTCTTTCCAAGAGACTACTAAAGTCTTGAATGATGCTGCTATCAGAGGTAAAGTTGACTATTTGGAAGGAATGAAAGAGAACGTAATTTGCGGACACTTGATTCCTGCCGGTACAGGTCAACGAGATTTCGATCGTTTGATTGTATCTTCTAAAGAGGATATGGAGCGTATAATGGAGGCAAAACGTAATGTTTTGGATGAAATTGAAATCCGTTAATGTGTGTTCAAATTGAATATTAATTATAAGCAAAGGAAATCGCTTGGGTGGTTTCCTTTGTTTTTTATCATTTTTATAGTATGGATAACGATAATAAAGCTAAAAATCAGTTGAGTATTGAATTGAGTGATGAAATCGCTGAAGGTATTTATTCTAATTTGGCAATTATTTCACATTCTTCTACAGATTTTGTTTTGGATTTTATTCGTATTGTTCCCAATACACCTAAGGCAAAGGTTAAATCAAGAGTAATTATAACTCCTGAAAATGCTAAACGTCTCCTTAGAGCATTGAAGGATAATATAGCGAAGTATGAGTCTCGTTACGGCAAGATTGAAGGGGGGGATGAAGAGGGGGGATTTACTCCTCCGTTCCCTATGAATTTTGGTAATTCCGGTGAGGCTTAAGGGAGTTTTTTTATTTTGCTGAATTAAACTATAAAACGAGCGTATTGACCCTGTTTATAAATGGGTTTCTAATCGTCTTATAGTTCTCTTTTTCTGAATTTTGAATAATTTTTTTATAAAAGTATTTTATAAGTAAAAATTTTTCTATATTTGTAAGAATTGTTTTAGTAACGTCTTAAAATGCTTTATAGATATGAAGAGATTAGTTTTTGCTATCATTTTAGGTTCTATTGCTTTTTCAGCATATCCTCAAAATGAAATTTATATGAAGGTTTCTGCAGACCAAATTATTGAGGGGTCTAAGCGTTGTTATCAAATCAAACGTGGTTATGCACGTCGTGATAAAACTCCTTGGGAGCCTTTCTGTGGTGAGTTTACTAATTTTTACTATGAGCCTGGTTATGAATATACTATGCACGTAGAAAAATATGACCCACAAGCTGATACTATCCGTGTTATCAAAGCGATTGCTCGTGATAATAGTGCGGCTTATATGAAACAGTTGGAGTTAAGAAAAAAAGGAACAGAAAAGACAAGTGAAGATTCTGCAGAATAACTTTTTAAAGATTTAAGGTGTACGGTTTTTCGTACACCTTTTTCTTTTCTGGTAATTTGTAATGATTACCCATAATCAAATGCATTAAAATTTGCCTCTATTTTTTTTATTTGTAACCAAAATCTATCTATCTTCGTGCTGTTTGAGATTGTTTGAGGTGGATTTTGTTTTAAGCAACAATTCTATATTTTACTGAGTGCAATTGCCATTTTAATTACAATTTTTGTGTGTATTTGAATTGTTACTATTGATTCCTTTTTTTGCTTGAAACAGTTTTCTGTTATCTTTTATAATGAGGTTGAGCATTTAAAATATAGATAGACTTGTTAATATTACGCTTATTATTGGACGATTATTTATAACTATTATTACATTATGAAAAAAAATTATTTTTTATTGGTTCTATTGTTTTCTGCTTTTAATTTCGTTTTTTCTTTTGCTGCAGATAAATCTAGAGCTTTGTGGCCTTGTAAATATGGAAATCGTGTTTATGTGAGTTGGCGTATGCGCGCTTCTGATAACCCTAAATCTACAGTTTATAAATTATTTGCAGACGGGAAAGAGGTGGCTTCTTTATCTGATAAAACTAATGTTTCCCTCTCTTCGGAATATGCTAATTCCATATTCTCGTTAGAGGTGTATGATAGAAGTGGTAATTTGCTTGACTCTCAGTCTGATGTGAAGTGTAACCCCGACTTTTTTACCCATATAAAGTTGGATGTGCCTGCTGCTTATTCTATGAATAACTCAGAGGTTACTTATTCCCCGAATGATTGTTCGGCATACGATATGGATGGTGATGGTGAGCAAGAAATTATCCTTTCTTGGGCTCCGTCAAATGCCGGTGCTACTTGTACTGCTACTGCTCCTCCTATCTTGGATTGTTACAAGCTGGATGGTACTCGCTTATGGCGTATTAATTTTGGTCCGAATGTCTTGGCCGGGTGCCGTTTTACTTTCCTTTGTTATGACTTTGATGGAGATGGTATCGGTGAATTAATTGGAAAAACAGCTCAAGGTTCAAAAGATGCTACAGGTGCTTTCTTGCAAAAAGGTGCAGCTCAAGGTGCCAATCACTATGCCTCTTCTGTTAACTCAAGTGGAGTAATCACTGATGGTGGTCGTGAGTGGATTACTTGTTTTGACGGAGCTACAGGTAAAGAGTTGCAAACGATTGATTATTGGCCATATTTTAACATTCAAAGTGATTGGGATGATAGGTCAAATGCTACTGATGGCTCTTCTTATGGCCACCGTGGAAATTGGTTTAAAGGTTGTGTGGCATTTTTAGATGTAAATGGTGAACCTACTCCTTGCGCTGTTACTACTCGTGGTATTTATACCTATTCTTATGCTGCTGCTTACCATTGGGATGGAAAAGATTTAAAAGTCCTTTGGAAACACACTTCTGATAGGGCTGGACAGGGCATCTACGGACAGGGTGCTCATAGTATTACGTGTGGTGATGTTGATAATGATGGTTTTGATGAGATTATTGTGGGTGGAGCTGCGCTTGACCATGAAGGCTCTTTTTTATGGTCAACTGGTTTAGGTCATGGCGATGCAACTCATTTGGGTGAGTTTGACCCTGAAAATGATGGGTTGGAGTATCTTATGGTGACAGAGGAGCCTACTGCTAAGTATGATTGTGCTATGTTTGATGCTAAAACAGGTCGGGTTTTGGTCTCTAAGGCTCAAACGGGAGGTGACACCGGAAGAGGATTGATTTTGGATTGTGACGATCGTTATCCGGGGTCTGAATTTATGGAGTGGAGTGATGCCAATTTATTTACTTGTAAAGGTGATGTGATTGCTCCTTGGCATGTTGGAACGATAAAGAATAGTTCTATTAATTTTCGTCTCTTCTGGGATGGGGACTTATATGAAGAATATTTAGATAGAGGTCATATTGACAAGTGGAATTCTCAAACAAATAGTTGGGATCGTACTCTTACGCTTTATTCGCATGGATTTGGGGCAAACGACATTAATTCTACCAAGTACAATCCTAATTTGGTGTGCGATCTTGTAGGCGATTGGAGAGAAGAGGCTGTTTTCTGGGCTCAAAATAGTGGCAACACTTATTTGACCATTTTTACTTCTACTGTCGAAAGTCAGTATAAATTGCCATGGTTAAGAGATGACCATACGTATGATATGGCAATTACTTGGCAAAATTGTGGTTATAATCAACCTCCGCACTTAGGGTATAGCCCTATTGATTATTATGATAAACTATCGTATGTGATTGCAGAGGCTACTCTCACTAAGCATGGTGTAGGTAGCAGTAATCAAGAGGTGAAAAAAGATAGTGCGATAGTGGATTTTTACTATACATGGGAAAATGCTTCTTCGGTTATTGTGGAGGGACTTCCAAATGGTATCAAATATTTAGTTGATGAAAAAGAGGGTAATGTCTATATTTCCGGTTTTGCTAATGATGAACCGGGACTCTATCCTTTTGTGGTTTCAACTGTTGGAAATGATAGTAAAAATGCAGAAAAAACGGGAACTTTTACGATATTGCCTCCTGACACAATTCCGGAAGAAACCGCTATTCCTTTATCTTCTAATCAAAAACCGAAATTTTCTATCGCTCCTAATCCTTCTGATGGGGTGTTTAATGTTTTGATGAACGGAGATTTTAGTGCGATTAAGTGGAGCGTTTATTCTCTTGATGGTGTGTTATTGAAAGAAGGGATGGCGACTCCTCGCAGTGACCATTTTACCATAAAACTGAAAGAGTTAAAGTCTGGAGCTTATCTTTGGGTTATTGATATTGATGGTTCTCTTACTCAAGAGATTTTATTTGTTCAGTAGAATTGTTGGAATGGAATTCTAAAGATTTTTTCAGAAATATAGATAGTACAAGGGCTGATACTTCAGTAAAGAGGTGTCAGCCCATTTGTTTATTCTTAAAATTCTACCATTCAAAAATTCTTTACTTTTTCACTATTTGAACTGTTTTTGTTACATCATTCATTGTTACTGCGCAAAGGTAGTAGCCTGATGGTAAATCGCTTATATCTATCTTCTCGTTTGTTTGTTGTGTCTCTTTTTTTAGAACAACTTTTCCATCTGTAGATATTAATTGAATGGTTGCCTTTTCATTTAATCCTTCTACATATAAACAACTCATTGCGTAGGTCGGGTAAACTCGCAATATAGGATTTTTTTGTTCATGTAGCTCTGTTTGTTCTGTTTTGCATAGTTGCAAGGTGGAGGTAGATAGTGGAGGTAGAGTAATGGTTGCTTTCCCATTTTGTACCATAACACTCTTTTCTTTTAATGCGTTGATCGTGTGAGAGATAAATGTTTCTTCTTCCGGTAGGTCGGATAATTGGCTGAGACGATATTCTCCATCTGGCACTTCATAATTTTTCAATTGAATCTCTGTTTCTATTTCATCCTTTATCGAGCGATTGATGAGTAAGATGCTCATTGAATCTTTGTCAGCGCTTATGGATGTGTGTACAGATACAATTGAGTCATTCTCGGAGGTCGAAGGTAAGTAATACTCTTTGTTGTAGCGAGCAAATAGGTGGAGGGTTTCCCACATGCCGGTTTTCCATGACCAAGGGATAAAAAACTCCAAGTTGTGTTTCATGAATTCTCCCATCATCGAACCATACCAAACACTATTGATGTCAGGATCGTTCGATTCAATTCCTGTCTCTGTTATTCCAAATGCTCTGATGTCATCTTCTCCCATATACTCTTTCATCCACTCCTGGCAGCGTTTAAAGATGTAAACCTTGCTTTGGGTTTCATCCCAACCACCATTAATCAATTTCACGCCATTGGCTTTGGGATAGATATAGTTCTCATCAAAATATATTCGATGTGTTTGTAATATATCTTCGTCAGAAAAATTGATCGGGTAGTAATGCAATGCAAACACATCTAATAGTTTCATTCCACATTTTTTCTCCTCTTCGGCTATTCGTTTAATAATGTATTCTAACCAAGGCCAATACCGTCCATCTATGGTTAAATCCTTTCTGTCTGGCCCTGCAAACCATTGCCATTCGTTGGCGCATATCGGTCCTATTAGTTTTAAATCGGGATATTTGGCGCGTGCTGCTTTGGCAACTCGTACATATTTTTCAATGTACTCTTCTGGTTTTACGGGTTCCTTTTGAACATCATCATGGGTCATATGCCATATCTCAGGTTCATTGTCTAATGCCCAATATCGTGTTTTGGAACGATCTATTCCTAATCCGTTTTCTCCAAACCAATGATCCAATATTCCTACGCAAGAGTCGGTAGGCCATTCTTTTAAGTAGGTGGATATATCTCCATCAACCAAGGCATTCTTCCCGTTATCCGGATTGGGCTCTGCTCCCTTACCGGTTACATTTTGGGCTGTGTTTAACCATTTATTCCCATGCGAAATGTACCAATCCCAATCATTAAAATTGTATTCGCTATTGGCTCCAACCCATCCTAAAATGGGTAATCCGTACATTACTTGCACTTGAGGCGCATTCTCTTGAATGGTTTGGATTTCATAATCCCAATTTTGGTCGTGAACTCGGTTGTACCAATCGGGATGACTGGCAACGCGGCGATGAAAATTGTATTTGGTTAAGTTGTTTCCGCTGTTTTCGCGTAGAATACCTATTCCCGATTCATTAATTAATGTCCACATAGAGTCGGTTGTGGCCTTTGTGGAATCATCGTTTGTGGAATTGTTTTTTCCGTAGATATAGCGGGATATCTTGTGGGGAGTGGCATTTCCATCAATCGATATCAGTATAGTTTCGGCAGCGGATAGGAACGTTGTTGCTACCATGCAGAGAATAATTGTAATTATATGTTTTGTTTTCATAATCTCTCTCTTGATAGTAGTTTAATCTTTCTTTAAAAATATACTGCTAATTATGCCTTAATTGGCAGTATATTTTGGTTGGTCATAATCTATTTTACCGTACTAATCTTTTCCTTAGTATTTTATTATAGGTACAGTTCTTGTAATGTTGGAAAGGGTAATCGCACAAAGATAATAACCATTAGGAAGTTGACTAATGTTCAACGTTGCATTATCTTGTGAGCATTCTTGGGTCATTAGAGATTTACCCTCCATCGAAATGATTTGGATGGTACCGCCATTACCCAAGCCGGATAGATACAATAGGTCTTGAGTTGAAGTAGGGTACACTTTAACCTCACTGATAGCTCTTTCCGGAGAAATATTGGTTCCTCTCCCGGCATTCAGTAATATGGTTGTTGTTGATAGAGGAGGCAAACTTAACTTTGCCGTTCTGTTGTTGAAGGATGTAGTCTTTGTTTTTAAAGCATTATCTGTGTGGGATACAAATGTCTCTTCATCAGGAAGGTCAGACAATTCTAATGTCTTGTAATCTCCATCTCTTAATTCAAAATTGCTTAAATTGATTTCAATTTCTGTTGCTTCTGAAATAGACCGATTGATAAGTAATACTGTTAATGAATCTTTTGTTTTGTTTATTGTGGTATGAATTGATACCAATGAATCGTTGGAGGATTGGGATGCGAGATAGTAGGGTTGGTTGTAGCGAGCAAATAAGTGCAATGTTTCCCACATACCGTTTTTCCAACTCCAAGGTGAAAAGATTTCTACTTTCTCTTTCATAAATTCACCTATTGTAGAACCATACCAAATGCTACAGATATTTGCGTCGGAAGATTCTATACCACATTCGGTCATACCAAAACCTCTTGTTTCTCCCATGTATTTCATCATCCATTCTTGGCAACGTTTAAAAACATACTCTTTGGTGTTATTGTTATTCCATTTTCCTGTAATCATCTTTATTCCATTGGCTTGTGGATAGTTATATGTCTCGTCATAAAATAGGCGATGACATTGAATTACTTCTGCGTCTTTTAGTTTGCTTGGATAGTAGTGTAAGGCAAATACATCCAACAATTTTGTCCCACAACGCGCTTCTTCTTCTCCAATTCTTTTGATAAAATACTCGATCCAAGAGTAAAATTCTTCGCCAACGGTTACACCGTAATCAGAACCTGCATACCATTGCCACTCATTGCAGGTGATGGGTCCTACCAATTTTATATCAGGCCATTTGTTTTTAGCTGCTTTGGCTACAGCGATATATTTGTCGATAAATTCGTCGGCTGTAACAGGTTCTTTCTGTACATCATCATGGGTTCCACTCCAGATTTCCGGCTCATTGTCCATCGCCCAGTAGAGTACTTTAGAACGGTCAAAACCTAATCCATTTTCTCCAAACCAATGGTCAAGTATCCCAACGGTAGAATCTGCCGGCCATGGCATCAAGTAAGAGTCTGGGTCTCCTTCCACTAATGCCGTTTTTCCATTGTTCGGATTGGCTACACCTCCGATTCCTGCTACGTTTTGAGCACTATTTAACCATTGTTTGTTATGGTCAATGTACCAACCCCAATCATCAAAATTATTCTCTTCGGTTGATGCTACATACCCTAAAAGTTGAAATCCGTACATAGCTTGTACTTTGGGTAGTCTCTCTTGAATACTTTGTAATTCGTAGTCCCAATCGTGTGGTTCAACATTGTTGTACCAATCCGGATGACTTGATAGGTGACGACTGTAATTGTATTTTGTAGAGTTGTTTCCGCTGTTTTCTCTTAAGAATGTTACTCCAGATTCGATGATTTGTGTCCACTCTGCTTCTGTTGTTGCTTTGGTGGAGTCGTCGCTTGTCGAATTGTTTTTTCCATAGATATAGGGTGAAACTTTATGTACTTCGCCCTTTCCATCAATTGTAAGTGTGACAGATGCTGCTTCTGTAGCAATGCAACCAATTGCCAATCCGATAGCAACGGTTGTTACTTTGAAAATTTGATTCGTTTCCATAATTGTAGTTCTAAGCGTTAAACTTATTTTATCTCCTTGTCTTGTTTTAAATCAAGACATCTGTTGCGTTTCTACTTCTATAAATTACGTTTTTTATGGATTATTTTTTTTTGATAATTTTGAATTTATATTGCTTGTTGTGTGCTCCTAATCACTTAGTTACGCGTTATTATAATTTGTTCAACCAAGTAATACAATCTTCAAAGTTATATCGACCTAACTTATAGAACCTACCTTTATATACGCAATATTAATCTTTTTTTCCCTTTTCTAAAAATTTTGAGTGAAAATTTTGTATGTTTGGTCGATTTATTCTTACAGAAAAAGGATTATGGTTATTTTAATTACAGGTGCAACGCATACTGGGAAAACGTTTCTAGCCCAAAGGTTGCTTGAGAAATATAATTATCCCTATTTATCGGTAGATCACTTAAAAATGGGACTGATTCGTAGTGGAAATACTTGTCTTACACCCTTGGATGATAAAGAATTGACTCTTTATCTATGGCCAATACTGCGAGAGATGATTAAAACGGTAATAGAAAATCACCAAAATTTGATTGTTGAAGGTTGTTATATTCCCTTTGATTGGAGACAGTCGTTTGAAGTTGAGTACCAAAAGGAGATCCGATTTATTTGTATTACCATGAGTGAAAACTATATTGAAAATCATTACTCTGAAATTATTAAGAATGCCTCTATTATTGAATCCCGGTTAGATGATAATGATTGCTCTGTTGAATTTCTCCAGCGCGAAAATAGATTTTATAGAGAGGGATTCTGTGGCTCCGGTGAGAATGTTTCCTTGATTGATGGAGATTATGAAGTGTGGTTAAATGAGGTTTTGACAGGGGAAAGTTTTTTGTGAATTTTGTTGCGGATGGTTTTTTAATTTAGTTTAGTTATATTGCTCATATTCACTCATACACGATTCTTGTACCTCACCTTGGACGACAGGAATAAACAAAGCAAAATGCTATGAAAAATTATTTAGACCTCATTTATAGTAGTTGGTTTTATTAGCAAATAATGAATATTGAGAATTATTTGTTGGAGTGGTTGTAAAATTTTACCTAATTTTGTAAGCGAAATTAATAGCATAGAAGATGAGACTAAAATATGGTATAATAGGAGTAGGAGCCATTGGCGGTTTTTATGGTGGACGATTGGCAAATGCCGGCTGTGATGTCCATTTTTTATTCCACTCAGAATATAAGCATGTTAAGGAACATGGATTTCAAGTTGATTCTGTTGAAGGAGATTTTCATTTATCCGATATCTTCGTCTATAATAATTCTTTCGATATGCCTAAGTGTGACGTGGTTTTGGTATCGCTAAAATCAACGCAGAATCATCTGTTGCCCCAATTGTTGGAACCTATTCTACATGAGTCATCTATGGTGATTCTAATTCAAAATGGTTTAGGGTTGGAGGCTGAATTGGCACTCTCTTTCCCTCAGACAACGATTGTTGGAGGTATGGCCTTTATATGTTCTTCGCGCGTTGGTTTAGGACATATTCAGCATAAAGATTATGGTTCGCTCAATATCGGATTCTACCAACATCGTAATGAATCTGTTTTGACGCGTTTTTTAGAGGATTGTTGTTGTGCCGGTCTGACGGTTACGGTTGCGGATGACCTCTATTCTGCAAGGTGGAAAAAGTTAGTATGGAATATTCCGTATAATGGCTTAACAGTTGTTTTGAATGCAACTACCGAGCAGATTATGAGAAATAGTTTTTCCCGTCAACTAGTCAAAGAGTTGATGGAGGAGGTTCGGGCTGCAGCTTTGGCAAATGGGGCAACGATAGAGGAATCGTTTATTCTTGATATGCTTAATATGACTGATGAGATGAGACCTTATTCGCCAAGTATGAAGCTGGATTGGGACAATCACCGCCCTTTAGAGATTCGGTCTATTTACTTGAACCCGATAGAGGAGGCAAAAAAAATAGGTTGTCCTATGAAAAAAGTTGAAGCCTTATCTCAAATTTTACTCTCTCTATCTAAGAATGCCGAATTGATTTAGATGCTGTTTAAGTTTTATTATCAAATTAATTTTGAATTTCATTCTATTCTTTTTCGGTATCTTTGAGATTCTTTTAGGTGGGTTCTGTAAATTTATTATAATTGGAAGGTTTCTAATTATGTTTTTTTATATATTTGCATTATTGATAATTAAATAAGGAGTATGAGTCGTTTATTTTTTCGTATATTTCTATTTTTGTTATTGTTTTCACCGGCTGCTTTTGCTCAAACCGTAAAGAATCAGAGTAAAAAAGTGGAGACGGTAGATATTTTTGATGAATTAAAACGTCAAGGGGTAACCGGTCAGGGAAAGGTTCTAATTAATCAAAATGCCAAATTGCAAATCTTGTTGGATAAAAAGATTACTGAGGCAGAAGAGAATCCTTTTATTACCTTTGTAGGTTATCGTATTCAGGTTTATATGGGTAATAATCAGAAAAAATCAAAGACAGAAGCATTGAAGCGTGAAGAGATGATTAAAGAGAAATATCCTGATTTGCCTGCGTACCTTTCTTTTGTTTCTCCTTTTTGGCGATTAAGAGTGGGGGATTTTCGTACTCATACCGATGCTTTGGTTGGTATGCGTGCTTTGTTGACAGATTTTCCGGAGTTGAAGGGACAGATTTATGTGGTTAAAGATGATGAAACCCGTGATTTACTCTTGGAAGAACAATAAGACAGTTACAAAGTGGGTTTTAATAAATTCATTTAAATTCAAAAACATCTAAAACAGGATTTTTGGACTCCAAATAATAAAAATCGTAGTTCATAGAAGTTGCCTTTAATATATTGATAATTAAAGTGATTTATATTAGTTGTCTTTAATGGATAATTTAGAAATTAAACCTTGGGATCTTGCTAAGTATCCAAGTGTAGAATTGACAGAGAAGATTACTCCGTTGATTGCTCAAATCTTAGATTTGTTGGGAGAAGATGTAAACAGAGAAGGACTGTTAAAAACTCCGGAACGTGTAGCGAAAGCTATGCAATTCATGACTTATGGATATAAAATCGATCCATCAGATGTGTTACGTTCTGCTATTTTCGAAGAGGAGTATAGGCAAATGGTGATTGTCAAGGATATTGATTTTTATTCGATGTGTGAGCACCATTTTTTGCCGTTTTTTGGAAAAGCTCATGTGGCATATATCCCGAATAAAAAAATTACAGGACTTAGTAAAATTGCCCGTGTTGTGGAGATTTTATCTCGTCGATTGCAAATTCAAGAGCGTTTAACTACTCAAATTAAAGATTGTATTCAGGAAGCTCTGAATCCTTTGGGTGTTATGGTGGTTATTGAAGCTCAACATACTTGTATGCAGATGAGGGGTGTGCAAAAAATGCACTCTATTACCACTACATCTGATTTTACCGGAATCTTTAATACGCAAAAAACTCGTGAAGAGTTTATCAACCTTATTGGTAGATAATTATCCTATTTTGTGGAAATCTTCTTGTAGAGGAAAAAGAAGAGGGTAAATAGTAGTAAACTATTTATAGCAGTTAATAGGTTCTCTTTTCCGATATTGTCGAGGTAGCTGGCTCCAATCTCTTCTGGGTAGAGATGACTTGTTATGATTACTAAAAAGTTGTTCGTGAAGTGACAGACAATAGGAATCCATATACTTTTTCCCCAATAGAGCATATAACCGAAGATTGCACCCATGAACATTCGTGGAAAGAATCCATAAAACTGAAGGTGTATGGCACTGAATATGAAGGCACTGCTCCAAATGGCTAAGTGAATATTGTGAGTTTGCTTTTCTATGCCTCTTTGTATAATACCCCTAAATAAAAGTTCCTCTCCAATTGCCGGAATGATTGCTAAAATTAGTATGTCCAATAATATCATCTCCCAAGCTTGATTGGCAAGCATTTCTTGTGTTAATCTTGTATTCTTATCTTCCATTTTTCGCATCCATTCTTCTATCTCTGATAGAAATTCGGGGAGTTGCATCAGCTCGTTAAGAGAGGAGATGTAGTTGATGAATGGTATCGATGCAATTATACAGATAATTGCTAATAAGAGTAGTTTAGGTTGTGGTTTATTAATGGATAGGAAGGATTGGGGATGATAGCTAAATAGATAGGCAATGGCAAGGGGGGCTACTATAAACATGCCAAGAGCCGAAAAAAGTTGGGTTATTTCTATTGATAGTATGCTATCTTCTGTGGGAAATAGTTTTAATAGAACTTCACCCACCATTAAGAAAGAAAGACTGGAAAATAATAGTAAAAATAGAACGATTGTAAATTGTCCCCATAGTGGAATGTCCCTAAATAAACCTTTGAATTTTATATATTGCATCTCTCTACTTTTTTAATGATTCGTTAATTATTTTGTCGCACGTTTTTAAAATTAATTCACTCTCAAAGCCTTTTGAACAGCCGTAGCGAAAAAGTTTTCCCTTGGCATCGTATAGCGACTCATACTTTATTTTTTTAAATTTACTCTCTAATAATTTGTACAATCGTTCTTCGTAATCATCGGATTCTATTAAGGAGAGTGCGTTACGGATATTTTCTTCGCTGATCTCTTTGGCTCGTAACATCATGCCAATTTTATTTTTGCCCCATTGCTGAAAACGATGTTTGTCTTTGGCATAAAATTCGGCATACCGCCGTTCATCGATATATTTTTCTTGAATGAGGTAGTGGATGATTTCTTCCTTTTCCTCCTTTGTTAACTCCCATTTAGCCATTTTTTCAATGACGTTTTTTATGCATTGTTCTGATTTGGAACAATAGGAAGCCATTCTTGATAAAGCCGATTTATAGTCTATTTCTTGCATCGTATCATTCTTTCCTTTCCGTATTCATCTATTCTTAATGTTACCTCTTTGTAGTCCATTTGATGAAGCATCGTTATGCATTCATGGCCTAACAATGCGTTAATCTCAAAATAGATAGAGCCACCATCGTGTAAATGTTCTTTTCCAAAATTAGCAATTTCTCGATAAAATATCAAGGGGTCTTCATCAGATACAAATAGAGCAGTATGTGGTTCATAGTCCATCACTCGTGGAGCAATCTCCTTCTTCTCTCTTTGCATTATGTAGGGAGGATTGCTGATGATTAGATGATATTTTTCCTCGTTCGGGAGTTTCGTTGCTAAAATATTATCGTGATGTAAGAGTATCTCGGCATCTAAATTTGCCGCATTCTTTTTAGCAACTTCAAGTGCTGCTTTCGAAATGTCTGTAGCATGAATCTCCATCTTAGGAAGAGCTTTCTTTAGAGAGATGGCAATGCAACCACTTCCGGTGCCGATGTCGATTCCTTTGCCATCTTTGTATTTCCAATCTTCTATCACCCAGTCTATAAGCTCTGACGTTTCGGGGCGCGGAATTAAAACATCCGAAGAAACAAACCATTTTAAGGAGCGAAATTCGCACTCTCCTAAAATATATTGGATGGGCTCGTGCTTTTTTAGTCGCACGGTAATTTCCTCCAAGTGTTTATTTTGCTCCTCTGATAGCCCCTCCATTTCTTTTATAATTGCCGATGACAATGGCGCATCAAACAAATATTGAATGATGAGATAGTAGAGTGTTTTAGACTCCTCGGCGGAGCATACATCCTTTAAGTTATTGTAAAATTCTTGTTTAGTCACTGTTGGTATTCTGTGGAATATAATCTTTGTCTATGTCATTTATCTCTTTTAATATGTACCGTTTGTAGTACGATAATAACAAAGTGGTTGCAGGCAGAGCAATGATAATTCCCAAAAATCCTAATAACATGCCAAATACAGAGAGCGCAAGTAATATCACAGCTGCATTTAGATTTAATGTCTTTTTCATGATTTTAGGAACTAAGTAGCCATCTTGTATAATTTGCACAACTATGAAAACAACGGCAAGTGCAATTAGTCCTCCCCATGGTGCTACCCCTCTTTCAGCGGCATTTATCAATATTAAAACAATGCAAGGAGGAATGCCTAATACTTGTAGGTAGGGAACCATGTTTAATAAACCTAAGGTGAGTCCCATCATCAATGCTAGTGGCATATTGATAATTGAAAATCCTATGCAAAATAGTATCCCAACGCACATTGCAACTGCAGATTGCCCACGATAGTAGTTGCTCATACCTTGTTCCATGTCGAGTAACAATGAGGAGGCAAATGGTTTGTATTTGTCCGGGATTAGTTGAATTAGACGTTTCCCAATCGTGTTGTAATCTTTCAAAATGAAATATAGGTATAGAATGGTGATAAATGCTGCAAATATACTAGTTGCAATGTTTAGTGAATTGCTAAGGAGTGTCCATGCGTGTGGAAAGAAATCTTTTATCAATTGTGCCAAACTCTCTTTGTTGAAAATTTCCAGAAGTTCGGTTTCTATAATGATGTTTTGTAGAAAAATTTCCCATTTTTGTGGAATTATTCCATAGCTTTGATTTTGTGAACTATATTGAATAATTAAATCTTTAACCTTGACAACCTCTGCTACAAACAGAGGGGTGAGCAATGTTATTGCTGCTATAATGAGGGTGAAAATTGTTAGTAAAACCAAGATGACGGCTAAATTATGATTCTTGATTCGTAATTTTTTCTTAAAAAAAGTGACAATAGGGTAGAGTAGATAAGCTAATAGCCATGCTACAAAAAATGGGATTAATACCGGAGTTAAGTAATTGAGTAGTAGTAGTATACTGATAAATCCGGCAAGTAGTAGGAAGAGCCGAACGGTTCTGTCTAAGTTGAATGGTTTGGAAAAAGGTGACTCCATACTAAAAAAAACTTTAAAAAATGGCCTTTGAAGCACAATAATTTTATATCTTTACAAAGATAAAAAATATTAGACGAAATAGTTTTTTTCTAAACAAGAAATTTTAATTTTGTTGTTTTGTATATAAGAAGAAGCTGTCTAAATTTTATAAAAAAATAGAGTTTTACGCTCTTGTTTTCAGCATTATTGAGATTCTTTTAACCTATTTTTATTATTCTTTTTGATCGTAATTCACTATTTTCTGCAAAAAGATAATAAAAACAGATGGAAAAATCTCTTTCAAATATGCTTGAAGTAGGATTTAACCAACTTCTAAGTTCTTGGTTGATTGAATTAAATTTTGTTAAAATGAATAATAACGAATTACGGTCTCTTATTGTTAATGATTTAAAGGAGTTGCTGCTACTTTTTGATGGTATGTCCGAAATGACGGAGATTCCTGTCAGTGTATTGAATCTTGCTTCGGTGAAAGTAGAACATATATCTGACAGAATCAAGGAACTCTCTCCTTTGAATACAGAGAGTGTTTCTTCGCAAATTGAAGAAGTCGAGCAGAATACTTTTCAGTCAGAATTCGTTGATGATGAGGTGGATGATATGCAAATGATAGATGGAGAGGATGAGTTTTTTGATGAAGATGAAGAGTGGGAAGAAGAGTATGACGAGTTGGATGAAGAGGAGGAGTGGGATGATGATGACAATGATGAAAGTGAAGATGATAGCGATGTGGATGAAAGTGATGCTAATGATGAAAGTTTGGAGGATGAGGTTGATGATGAGTTTGGCACGGATTTTGTAAATGGTATAGTTGAAAAAGCATCAGAGGATGCATCGAAATTTGCAACAAGAGATAAAACTGATATTGCAACGAAAGGTGTTTCTAAGCGGATAGAGAGTCGTTTTGTTCTCTCTTTGAAGAAAATGGGAATTGTCGATCGTTATAGGTATAGTAAAGAGTTGTTTGGTGGTGATATGAGCTTGTTGACGCAGACAATTGATGTGCTGGATGGTATGTCTTCGTTGGATGAGGCAATCTCTTATATTCATTCTCATTTTTCTTGGGATGAGCAAAATGCTGCAGTGGCTGATTTTTTAGTTTTACTTGAAAATCGTTTTTCGTGAAAAGTAGATTGGGAAAATTGTTTTTGGTTCCTACTCCGGTAGGCAATCTGGAAGATATGACTTTCAGAGCTATCCGTGTGCTGAAGGAGGTCGATTTGATTTTGGCTGAAGATACTCGAACTAGTGGGATATTGTTGAAACATTTTCAGATAGAAAATAGAATGATGTCTCATCATAAGTTCAATGAACATAAAAGTTTGGGTGCTGTCGTATCTCGGTTGCAAATGGGAGAGAATATCGCTTTGATTTCCGATGCTGGAACTCCAGCAATTTCAGACCCGGGTTTTTTGATAGTTCGTGCTTGTGTTGAGGCGGGTGTTGAGGTGGAGTGTCTTCCGGGTGCTACGGCTTTTGTTCCTGCTTTGGTGAATTCAGGATTGCCCAATGACCGTTTCTGTTTCGAAGGTTTTTTGCCCCAGAAAAAAGGTCGTCAGACCAAATTGAAAGAGCTTGCGGAAGAGAGTAGAACAACTGTGATTTATGAGTCTCCTTTCCGTTTGGTTAAGACGTTAACTCAAATGATTGAGGTGATGGGTGAGACCAGAAAAGTGTCTGTCTCGCGTGAGATCTCAAAAGTTCACGAAGAAACTGTTCGGGGTACTTTAGTCGAAGTTAAGAACTATTTTGAAAGTCATCCTCCTAAAGGCGAAATTGTTATGGTTTTAGGTGGATGTGAAGTGTGAAATTTATTTAGTAATAACATATTAATTTATTTTTAAGATGAAAAAGCTATTTTTATTATTGAGTGTGTGTCTTGCTTTAGGGACAACTTCTTGTTACAAAGATCAATATGAAGCAACACAAAAAAGTTTGGATTCTCTTCAAAATGAAAAGGCTATGGTTGACCAAGAAGTGGCTAACTATTTGTCGCTTATCCAAGAGGTTCAATCTAACTTCAGAACAATCAAGAATGCTGAGTTGGGAATCTTAGAGGAAACTCAAGGTGCAGAAGGTGTAACTCCGGATAGCAAACAAAAAATTCAACAAGATTTTCAAACTATCACTGATGCAATTCGTTCTAGCCGCATGAAAATTGATTCTTTGGATCAAGCTTTGTCTAAGGCTCAAGGAAATGCTGCTTACTTCCGCGGATTGGTTAGTGGTTTGCAGAGAGATTTGAAGGAAAATGAAAAGAAGATGAAAGAGTTGAAAACTCAATTGGAAAACAAAGATATTAAAATTGCTTCTTTGAGCAGCTCTTTGGATTCTATGACAACTAAGGCTGATTCTATTTTCCAAGTGGCATCTCAACAAGAAATTGCTATGGCAGCTCAAGAAGAAGCTTTGAATAAAGCTTACTATTTTGTTGGTGATAAGGCTACTCTTAAACAAAAAGGTTTGAGAGAAAAATTACTTAAGTCTGCAAGTATCAATCCTAGCATCTGTACTGCTGTTGATATTCGTAACTTTACAGAATTGGATCTTAATTCTAAGAAAGCTTTCTTGTTAACTTCTCACCCGCTTAACTCTTATAAGTTGGTTCAAAAATCAGAAGATGATAAGAATTTAATTTTGAAAATTACTAACTATAATGCTTTCTGGGCTAATTCTAAATTCTTGATTATTCAAGTTAAGTAATTGGTTTCTATCAGCTTTAAATATAGGGAGGGCAAGTGAGTCCTCCCTTTTTTGTATAGTCTTCTTTTATTTAGGTGGAGATTTTATAAAATTTACCTTGATAAATTCTTCTGATGTATGCCTATATATTGTGGCCTTCAATAGTAGAATCTATCAATTTGATGAAATTATAGCAAAATCTATTTGTTTATCTTTTCTAACTTGAAAACATTTTTTTACATTTGTGAAAATTATAGCCTGATGAATTTCTTGGTTTGAGAAATTATTAAGGAGGCTTTTATCTATTAATCTATTAAAATGTAACAATATGGGACTTTGGGATAATCTTTCATCGGTGTTGTCAACTGTAAATAAAGCTATAAAGAGTGAAACCGGTCAGCAAATTATTAAGGCTGTTACGCAAGCTAGTAAAGGTGGTGATTTTGATATTGCAGATGGATTGAAAGCTGCGTTGAAACTGGGAATTGAAACAGCAGCAGCCAATTTAGGGAAAGAAGATGGTTATTTAGCTGATGCGGCAGTGCGAATTGGTTTGCCCAAAGAGGCATTGACTGCTTTTTCTGCTGTACAATCTCTTTCTAATAATCCTGCATTCAACTCTATTTTGAGTGCTTCAGGAGTCTCCATTCCGACAGCTGATACAATAGTAACTCTTTTCAATAGGGCAGCAGAGAATGCTGCACCTAAATCAATCGATATCTTTGTTGATGCCATTACAGGAATGTCTATGGGAGAGGCCAAGACCATCCTTTTTGGAGAAGATAATGCTGCTACAACCTATTTGAGAAATAATACGTTAACTCAGTTGCAAGGAGCATTTAATCCATCTATTACTGATTCGCTTAATAAAGTTCAAATAGCAAATGTTACTCCAATTACAGCTTGGGACACCTATGCAACCTATAATAATAAGTTGGTGGAGTTACTTGATTCTAAAGCTGCAAAGGCGGCTGTGGAGGTGGCTCGAATGACAGGCGTGATTGAGGATAAATATTTTGAAATGTTAAGGAGTATTGAGCCGGTGGATAACAATTTGCCTAATTATATTACAGGTCAAGCTTTGGATGGATTGTTCTTAAAAGTCTCAGAAAAAGAGGCTGATATCAGACATAATGCAAGTGCACGTGTTAGTGATGTTCTTCAGAATGTCTTTGGACAATTGGATAGGAAATGACGTGGTTTGGTGATTTAGATTGATAGCTGTTATGGTTACGTTTACGATTGCATTAGTAACACTGATTGTTGGTTACTTTGTTTATGGGAGCTTGATGGAGCGAATTTTTTCTCCTGATTTAAAAAGAGAAACACCTGCAGTAAAATTGCAAGATGGTGTTGATTTTATTCCTATGCCAACATGGCGTATCTTTATGATTCAATTCCTTAATATTGCAGGTTTAGGTCCGATCTTTGGTGCTATTATGGGTGCAAAGTTCGGTAGTGCCTCTTATCTTTGGATTGTCTTGGGAAGCATTTTTGCCGGAGCTACACATGATTATTTTTCCGGTATGCTTTCTATGCGTCATGATGGCGAGAGTCTGCCTGAATTGATAGGTAGATATTTGGGGGATCGAACCAAACAGGTGATGCGCTTCTTTACGGTGATATTAATGGTGTTGGTGGGAGCTGTTTTTGTGTCTGGTCCGGCGGCTTTATTGGCCGGTTTAACACCTGAAAAATTTGATGCATTGTTTTGGATTATCGTTATTTTTATTTATTATATGTTGGCAACAATGTTGCCTGTTGATAAAATTATCGGGAAAATTTACCCATTATTTGCAGTGGCATTAATTTTTATGGCTGTCGGTATATTGGTGATGTTATATGTTAATTTCCCTGATATTCCGGAGTTGACAGATGGTTTGCAAAATACCCATCCCAATGCAGATAAATTGCCAATTTTTCCGGTGATGTTTGTCAGTATTGCATGCGGTGCAATTTCAGGTTTTCATGCAACTCAATCTCCGTTGATGGCAAGATGTTTGACCAATGAAAAATATGGGCGTCCTGTCTTTTATGGTTCCATGATTACGGAGGGTATTGTAGCTTTGATTTGGGCGGCTGCAGCAAACTACTTTTTCCATGAGAATGGCATGGACGAATCGAATGCAGGTGTGATTGTAAATGCAATTACCCGCGATTGGTTGGGAAGTGTTGGTGCTGTTTTAGCTATATTGGGTGTTGTTTTTGCTCCTATTACTTCTGGCGATACTGCTCTTCGTTCTGCTCGACTAATTGTGGCGGATTTCTTGCATATTGAGCAGAAGAGCATTTCAAAAAGACTTTTAATTAGTGTCCCTTTGTTTTTAGCAACATTGGCAGTCTTAATTTATAGTTTAATGGATAAAGAGGGGTTTGATATGATTTGGAGGTACTTTGCATGGTGCAATCAAACTTTATCTGTCTTTACACTTTGGACTATTACTGTTTATCTGTTTTTACATAAGAAGTTTTATTGGGTCACCTACATTCCGGCACTTTTTATGACAATGGTTTGTGTTTCCTATTTCTGTTTGGCTCCGGAGTGTTTGTCATTGTCTGCTCCTGTGGCATATTCAGTGGGTGCAGTAATGGTGCTTATCTCTATAGGGGTTTTTGAAGCTTGGAAAAGAAGACAGTAATATAGTCGAAAAAGTTAATAACTTGTTTATATGTCTGTTTATAAGTCTTGTTTATTATGCTCCATTCTTTGCTTAAATTTAGCTATCTTTGTACTCTTGCAAATGAAAAATTATGAAGAATATTTTTGATTATATAGTTACTTTGTTGGGCAACCATTCATGTGTGATTGTACCCTCTTTGGGTGGGTTTGTGGTAAATGAGAGGGTGGTTGGAACACCGTCTGATTCCGATTTTTTCACTCCTCCTTCTAAAGAGGTGATATTTAATCCTGTCTTGACGTATAATGATGGATTGTTGGCACAAGAAATATCGCAAAATGAAGGTGTCTCTTTCGAAGAAGCTAACTCTAAAATTATAAGTTGGGTTTCATCCGTAAAAGAGAAAATTGCTCAAGATGGTGCTTGCGAGATAGCTAATTATGGGGTGTTTGTTAATAAGGATAATCGTTTGTCTTTTTTGATAAAAAATCTTCATATTGAGGACTCTGTTCATTATGGCTTGTCTGATTTTTATTTCCCTCGTATCCGTGTGGTTAATAATGACATGAAACCGTCTTCTTCCGAAAAATCTCATTATGCGTGGACTGCGGCTGCTGTAGCAGTATTGTTCTTGGCTTTTCAACCCATTACAAATTCTACGCATGAGGGTACTGCCTCTTTTTCTTCTATCGTTTCAAGTGATTTGTTGGTGAAAAAAGAGATGGAACGACAGAAACTATGTATTGAGGAATTGACAAATGAACTGACTTTGTATAAAGGTGGAGAAACTCTTTATTATTGGGTGCTTGATGATTTTAAAGAGGAGAGTGATGCGAATCTTTTTCTCTCTGAAAATAGAATAGCTTTTGGCAATTCTTTGACTGTTTTAAAGTTGCAGGATAGATTTTGTGTTGTGGCTGCGTCTGCTGAATCTACTGAAGAGTTGGAGCTTTTGAAAAATAATTTGGGAAATTCTCCCTCAGCATACGTCTTGGCAATTTCTAAATTTAGCAATTAATGTCATGGTTAGATTATTAGAAACGGATATTATTGAGGCTTCTAAAAAAGGTATGGATGCTTTTCTTGACCTTTTTGTGGATGCTTATTGGAAAGAACTTGGTGGTGATCTGACTGCTGAATCAATGGGGCGTTTAAATGGTCACCAAAATGCGTTGCTGGCTTACTCAATCTTTAGAAAAGAGATGAATGATGGCGGATTTGTTCAGTTAATACAAAATGGGTATGGTGCCTATTTCTTTGATAATCCTTTTGCAAAAGCTATGAGACTTTTTGGTGCTAAAGAGTTGTCTAAGTTGGTGTACAAGGCAAAAGAAATTTATGATGCGAATAAAACTGACCTGGAGAGAGAAACTACCGAGGAAGAATTTCTTTCTATGTATGTAGATTTTGAAGCCTTTGATGAATTGGAGGAGTCTTTCTTGTTTATGGAAGAACGTATGACCGCTATTGTCGCTTTTTTTGTAGATGAGAATATTAATCTTTTTGCCGAAGTGGTTTAGACAGCTTCTCCTCGTTTGTTCGAATAAATAATCTTAAATTTGTTTATCGATGATAATTAAAAATTTGCAATGTAAGAACCCTATTTTAAAGTTCAACTCATTGATTGCCACATTAAAGTAGGGTTTCTTTTAGTGTGATTTTTTTTACTGTTGCTTTAATCTATTTTCCATTTAATACAACATTTAATTTGATAAGTTTTGTCTCCTATGCTCTCTTCGTAGTTGCTGCCACAGGTTTCTCTATCGTCTGTATAGATAAATGAATTACCATTTAGGGATAGTTGCAATTGTTTTCTTATTTTGTAGGCTATGTTTATCCCTATCCGATGTCCTTCTCCATAGTGTAGTGGCATGGAAAAACTGCTGGTTACATCTTTCTCATATAGGTATAAGCGATTGTTATAATTATCTGTTTTAAAATAGGCATATCGTATGTTTATGCTCAATTTTTTTAGGAGTTCTTTTAGCTGTAAATCTTGCGCTACAATCCAACCGTAACTTTTTATTTTTTCTTTGCTAAATTGATTCCCTTCTAATTGTGTCTGTAGTGAAATTTTATTCCATTCTCCCTTTATCTGATAGCGGAGTGTTTGTTTGTTCTCATCTTCTTCACTTTTGATTTTTTTCTTATATCTAACTTGCATGTTTATATGGTTGCTGGTATTATGTTGTAGATGTACCAGAAAGTCTTTACCCCATGAACTTCTGTCAATTCCGTATTTTGCCCAAGGGAAACGATATAAATCTGTATAGGCTGAAACTGTTATTCGTTTGAATGGTAGTAGTTTACACCCTAAGTATAGCCCTTTTTCATTTTCAATGTTACTATTTTCGCTAAATCCATTTCCGTATAACGACTGATATTTTGCTTGGTAACTTCTATGTAAAAGCATAAATGCAATTCTTGATGAGGGAGTGAATGTAGCTGCGTTTAATGTGGCAACTCCTCCGTTTCGATCCAATGCTGTTTCTCCATATATTAGGATTCTACCTAATATCAATTTGTAGTGAACGCCAACGTTTAAGTGCCAATCTGTCTCTCTGAGTCGGTGTTTTAAGTAGAGTTGCTCTGTTGGCATTAGTGAGTCGCTAAATTGGGTGTATAAGAAGGTGCTCCCTACATCAAAGAGGTCGTTTCTATATTTAACATTCCCCCCAATGATTGTCTCATGAATGTTCCTTGTTTTGGAAATTTCGTTTTTACTCCTGTGCATACCATCTGTGCGAAAAGAGGTTATTCCTGAGTGACTTAAATTTGCATCTCTCTTTTTTCGTGAAAAAAATAGACTATAATCCCACTTTTTTATCTTTATTGTTGCGCCAATACCTCTGAAATAATTATTCTCATTAAGCGATGTGTATCTATTTATTCCTGGCTTTTGATTGTTCGGGTGTACGGTATTGCTGCTTTTTCCAAAGAGTGAGCCGGTCCCGATTATCAATCCTTGACCAAAGTTTACTTTGTAGTCTCCCAAACAGAGGGTTTTAATTACTTTATATTGATTGACTTGGAAGTAAAAAGAATGAAAATCAAATACTTTACTTTGTTTGTTCCAAAAGACTTCTCCTGCATCTTTTTCTCCGGAATATCCAAAATAGAATGTGTTGCTTGCGTTAAAACGATATTTAAAGTAGTATTTGTTGGGGTCTCCAAGATAGTAGGGTTCTTTTTCTTTTATCCTCTTATATCCTTTTTTTTGTGGGAAATTTCGTTGATAAAGAGTGTTTAGTTGATGGTTGTTCTCTTTTAGAAGTGTTTGCAACGGTTTCTCATCCTTGTCGTTTGACAGAGTTAGGTATGGAACTATTTTGAATATCTTTTCTTGGGTGAAATTGGGCAGGTGTTTTAGCTCGTATAATGTCTGAAATTTCCCATATCTCTTACGATGAAGGAGAATGTTGTTTACGTCCATTTCTGTTAAATCCGGTATTTGAAGCAATTCTTCTTCGCTGCTATTGTTAATATCCAATGGGTTTTCTTCTAATTCGTTTAGTAGTTCCACTATCTCTTCTCCGTCTATTTTGCTTTCTTCAACAGACTCTATGTACTCAATTACCCCAGATGGAATTTCAGTAGAAAATATTGGTGTGTAGTTGCATGCTATAATGCAAATTAATAACAAGGTAGTTCTTTTTTTCATCGTTTTTATGATTATTTTGATGGTGTGTTAAATTGATAGCCAATCCCTAAATTTAAATTTACGCCGAGTGGATGAAAATAGTTGCCACTTAGGTCTAATTGAAAACTTTTTTTACGAAACCCTAATCCGAAGCAAGGATGAAATGTAGGGAGGTGTATTCCGCATCTTATTTCAAAATCTTTGTATTGGTAGAGGAATCCCCATTTACCCTCTATTCGTTTTTGGTCTATCCATTCTATTTCCAAAATAGTCTTGGTTTGCCGTGAGGTCAGAATGTGAGCTCCTATTGATAGATAACTGTTTTCTGTAGTGTTGGATGAAAATTTTTTACTTGCAATAGAGAAGGGGTTTAACCATGTGATATGGCTGATAAAATGTTTTTTAGAGTGTTGGTAGGAGAGGGATACTCCGGGCAATATTTGATTCTTACTTTTATCTAATCCTAAGTAACTGAAATATCTAAATTTGAAGATTACACCTATAGATAATTGGTCTGATAATTTTTTTGCCAAGGATGTTGCTATTTCAAATTGTTTATAGTGCTTGTAGCCGTATCCGCTTATTGAAAATTTTGCATCTAATAATCGGTTCGATAATAAAACATCACTCTTTACTCCTTTTAATTCTTTGCTTAATAGGTGTGAAGCATAACTCAGATAGATTGCTTTCTCTCCCTTGTTTAAAAGGAAATGCGGATTGTCAGGACCGATGGAGTTTCCTCGACTGAATGCTGTTGAAGTCGATATGGGATCGTTCGCAGCGACTTGTCCTATGCACAGTGCAGGAAGGGCAAAAAATGTAAAAAATATTAATTTTTTCATTAATACAGGTAGAAAATAAATTTTATAATCAAATTAGGTAGATATAACCTCGTTATTTATATTATATTTGTACTTTAAACATAAATAACGAACTTTATGGCAAAGATAATAAAATATATTTTACTTTCGCTCTCTTGGGTTTTTATTTTGAGTAGTTCTGCTCAAGATGTTGAGAGTGGGGTGCGTGTTCCTGCTTGTGTGGATGGAACTGATACAATTCCGAGTATATTATTACAGCCTGTATATGTATTTCCTAAATTGGAATTTAAGAATAAAAAACAGGAGCGTTTTTTTTGGATGACGGTTCGGGATGTAAAAAAAACATTACCATACGCTAAATTAATTGCTTCAATCATATCAGGCGTAGATTCTTCTTTAGCTAAGATTGATAATGAGAAGGAACGCAAACAATTTATGAAACAAAAGGAGGATGAGTTGGTGAGTACCTATAAACCTATACTGAAAAAACTAACTTTTTCTCAAGGAAAAATGTTGATTAAGTTGGTTGATAGAGAGTGTGATCAAACTTCATATGCCTTGATTAAGCAATTTAGAGGTGGCTTCAGAGCTGCGTTTTGGCAAGGATTTGCTCGTATGTTTGGAGCCAACTTAAAATCTGAATATGACGCTATGACAGATGATAGAGACCGGATTGTTGAACGGGTTATTATTCTAGTTGAGGCCGGACAGTTATAGTTATCTTTTTCATTCGACAATTTCTCTTTGAGCGGTTTCAAGCGCTCTCTCATGTAGGCATGCTTCTCCTATTCAATTGAGGGCTTATTCTTCTCTGCTTTATATAGGTTGGTTTTAGAAGTTGTTTAAATTTTATTTCGAGCATATTTGAGAGAGATTTTTAAATCTATTTTTAGTCTTCTTTTGCAGAAAATAGTGGACTATTATCAAAAAAGGAGAATAAAAATAGGTTTAAGGTGAGTTCTATAAATTCACCGTTTAAAATTTAAAAAGTGAAAATTGGAGGTTGATAAACTTTTCGGTAATTTTTGATTTGTTTCGGCAACTTGTTGCTTGTCAGTCGGTCACAGTGCTCGCACTGCTCCGTTCTTTCGCACAGCAATTTCCTCGAAATAAATTCAAAAATTCCTCGAAATGAATTTATAGAACCCACCTAAAAGAATCTCAAAGATGCCGAAAATAAGAGAGTGAAACTCTAAAGTGTTCTTTTTCAATAAAATTTAAACAGCTTCTTAGTGTACTCTATCGTATTTGTATTATTGAAGTTTTTCTTATCTAACTCTTGCTGTTGAGGTGGTAGGGGAGTTATGCATTTAGGTATGTTGGTATAAAATGTCTCTGTACATAGTTGGAAAATAATTTGTTCGTTTTTTTTAAAAGTTCTTGCAGAGTTGAGACTAATTGTAAGTAATATAGGAATATGTGCAACAATAAAAGGAGGTCATAACAGACCTCCCTTTATCTTTATATTAAGTTATTTATAGAACTCTTCTTTACTTAATAGGCACGATACGGAAATTATCAACGCACATAAAGATTTGCTCTTCAGCTGCAGGAGCTCCAAATTGCAAGAAACTGAAGTTAGTTGCCTCTTTTAAGTTGATCTTGACATTAGGATCTGCTTCGTCTGATTTTGAAGTGTGATTAAACTCTGTCAAAGGAATAGTAATAGTTTCCCAAGAATCTGTACTAAATGTTCCATTCTCTTTGTAAGGTTCCCAGAAGCAAATGGCAGAACGATCACGACCGTGTTTGTCCGAAGCATCAATAGGACCGAAGAAAATCTCAGTTTTAATCCCTTTATATCCAATTTCCTTTGGAACAAATACTTCAAACTTTAATGCCAATTCATCCAACTCGTATGCTTCAAAAGCATCTCCTGCTACAGAAACCATGCCACGACCACCTTCGAATGGGTTTGCTACATATTGCAAATACATACATTGGTTCATCTCCCAAGCATTTTTGTATTTACCATAAAGGAAACCATAGTTACCATCGCACGGTTCAGGTAATTTCGCACCATTAGGGAATGGAGTAATCTCCTCTCCATACTCAATGGTTCCTGTGATTAAATCTCCCTCTTCATTTATTGGGCTATATCCTCCCCAAGTTGCAAGGCGACGGTCGAAGTTTACAATTGTATTTCGTGCATCTCTAAAAATAAAAGATGATTTTGTCTCTGCTCCGTTGTTTTTAACTGTTATTTTCCCCTCTTTTGTACCGACAGGAACAATTACAGTCAATACAGAATCATTAGACTTTTCTGTTATTACTTCTGCCACTTTGTCTCCGGGGAAAATTACTTCTGCATTAGTTAAATTCTTTCCGTATATTACAGCTTCGCAGCTGTCGGGAACAAATTCACATTTCATTTTGCATAATTTTGGAGCAGTACATTTTTGTTCGTCTCCTGAACAACTCAACATAAACCCAGAAATAAGAACTGAGGTTACAAATAACGCAATTTTTCTCATATTAATATTTTTTTAGTTATATTTCTTTTTTTTCAAATTTATAGTATATTTTTCATATTTGCAATAAGAGTAAAACACTTTTTTATTCATTGAGGAAATATTCCACAGAAAAGTTAGTTCCATCCCACATTCCGTAAGAGAAATTTTGAATCCAATCGCCTAAGATTGCCACTCTTTGAGTAGGAGTGATAAGTAGATCAAGAACGATGTGTCTATGTCCAAAAATATAAAAATCAATCTCTTGGGATTGTGCATGTTGTTTGGCAAATTGGACAAGGTATTCCTTTTTTTCTCCTAAATATTTAGCCCCTTTATCACTAAGTTTCTTTTTGCGATTGTAACGAGACCAAGCATAACCGAATGGAACGGTTAATCGGGGGTGTATCATTTTGTAAAGAGCTTGGCACGGTTTGTTTCTGAAAAATTTGCGTAGTATGCGGAATGATAAACTTGGGTCTCCTAATCCATCTCCGTGGGCAATGAAGAATTTTTTACCATCAATTTCTGTAATCAATTCTTGGGTGTGTATAGTTGCTCCAACCTCTTTTTCAAAATATCCGAACATCCAAATGTCATGATTCCCGGTAAAGAGATGAATCTCGGTGCCGTTATCTGCCATTTCTGCCATTTTCCCTATAAATCGAGAATATCCTTTGGGAACAACATCTCGGTATTCAAACCAATAGTCAAACATGTCTCCGACAAAGTAAACTGCTTTAGCTTTATCTTTAATGCTGTCTAACCAACGAACCAAACGACGCTCAGAGTCGATTGGGTTTTCAAACAGATCTAATCCCAGATGGGCATCGGATGCAAAATAGACGTTTTTCCTACTCACTTTCATCTTCTCCTTTTTTTACAAATAGCCAAGTTCTAATAGAGCCTCCTCAGACATCCTATCTTTGCTCCACTCCGGTTCAAATACCAACTTGATTTCGACACTTTTTACCCCTTCAACTCCTTCCACTTTTTGTTTTACATCTTCTAATATAAAATCGGCTGCGGGGCAATTGGGGGCCGTCAGTGTCATTTCTATAATTACCCCTCCGTCGTTGATGTCAATGTTATAAATTAAGCCTAACTCATAAATATCAACAGGAATTTCCGGGTCAAAAACGGTTTTCAAAACCCTAACTATTTTTTCTTCTAATTCTAAAAATTCGTTCATAATTCTTATAAAATAGGACTAAACAATCTTGCAGAAGATTCTTTTAGTCGTTGTTGTAATGGGCGTTTCTTCCAAGTATCAAAATCCAACTCGTTAGAATGTTTGATGTCTTCAAAATAGATTTCTGTAAATTCTTTTGTCTTTTCTTTGTCATATATGATGGCATTGAGTTCAAAGTTTTGATTGAAACTTCTGAAATCCATGTTAGAACTGCCGACAAAAGATGTATCATCAACAATTGTTATCTTACTATGAATGAATCCTTCTTGATATAGATAAATCTTTACTCCCGCTTTAAACATTTGATCAAGGTAGGAATAGGTGCTAAACAGAGTAAGTTGTGCATCTGAGCGGTAGGGTAAGATGATTCTAACATCTATATTGTTGAGAGCTGCAATTTGCAGTGCACTGATTACGCTTTCCGGAGGTAAGAAATAGGGTGTCTCTATGTAGATCCTTTTTTGTGCCTCTAAAAATGCTTTAATGTAGCATTGCATGATGCTTTCCCAAATTAAATCCGGTCCGCTAATGACAATTTGCATCAAACTATTTCCTTTGGCTGTTGGTGTAGGGTAGAATCTTGCATCGTCCACCAATTCTTGTTTTACAAAATACCAATCTTCAAAGAAACTCTTTTGAAGTTCTGATACTACACTTCCTTCCACTTTTATGTGGGTATCTCTCCACGGCCCCCAACTTAGTCCATAGATATAACGGTCTGCAATATTGTATCCCCCCGTAAACCCGATTTCTCCATCAATGACCAATATTTTTCTGTGGTTACGATAATTAACTCTACTATTGATGTAAGGTAATCGAACTTCCAAAAAACTCATCACTTGTATCCCGTGAGCTATTAGGGATTTGATGTCCTTTTTCTTTAGTTTGATACTTCCTACATCATCTACAATCATTCGAATCTCAACTCCTTCTTGGGCTTTTTTCTTGAGCGCATCCATTATTCGAGTTCCGATTTTATCGGAATTGAATATGTAGTACTCTATGTTGATATGCTTTTGGGCTTCTAATATAGCCTTCTCTATGTCGTCAAATAATAGAGTTGCATTAGTATAGATTTTTATGTTATTATTGGCACATAACACGGCTCCGCTATTGTTGTATGCTAATTTGGCAATTCCCCTTTCGAATGTGTTCATCTCATTCTCAGGAAATTCTTCCTCCATAATTTGATTTCCTTCTCGAATGCGGTAGCTTCGTTTATTAATAATCCTTCTTTTCCTAAATCGTTTTCCAACCAATATGTAGAAGAGGAATCCAAAAATAGGTACGAAAATCAGCACGAATATCCATGCAATTGATTTTACTGGATTTCGATTCTCCATCATTAAGAAAATGATGGTGGTAAGTATGGTGTAAACGTAAACGGCAAGTAATAGCAATGTCGTTATCTCCCAAATCATAGACTATAAATTTTCAACCGTTGTAAAGATAAGAAATGTTTTTTTTATAGGACTCAGAAATATCGTTTTTTTACTCTTTTTTTTCTGAGTGAATGAATCGTGTGATTCTGTTGTTTCCTATTTGCTCTATGTTTATTACTTCTCCTTGGGGTAGCGGAGCTTTTATTCCCTGGCGTATGTATAAGTTTTCATTTGTTTCTAAGCGAATTTCGTTCCAAGCCCCGGATGCTAAAAAGGAGTGTAATAATTGAGCCCCTCCTTCTACAACAATGGATTGTATTTTAAGTTCATACAACTTGTTATGAAAGGTTTCTATAGACAGGTTATTTTCTCTATCGAATGGTACTTTTATAAAGCGAACATTTTTAATTGTAGGGTACGCTTCTTTTTCCGTAAATACGATTGTTGGAGAGGTGGAGTCGTAAAGTTGGTAGGAGAACGGAACCTTTAAATCTTTATCTATTAAAATCCTTGTGGGTTGCTTCCCTTGGGTATTTCTAATTGAGAGTGAGGGATTATCTAATAGTGCAGTGTGTGTGCCAACCACTATCCCTGCTTCTCTACCTCTTAATTGATATACTAACTGAAGTGTTTCCTGAGAGGATATTTTTAAGGGAGGATGGGTTGGGTCTTGACGTTCATGATCTAAATATCCATCGGCTGTTTGTGCCCATTTCAAGAGTGTATAAGGGCGTTTTTGATTGTGAAAGGTGAAAAAACGTCTGTTTAACCATTTCCCTTCCTCTTCAAGAACTCCGCAAACAACTTCGATGCCTGCATCTTCTAATTTTTTTATTCCTCTGCCACATACTTCGGGGAATGGGTCTTTGTTGGATATCACAACGCGCTTAAACTGCTTTGATACGATAAGATCGGCGCAAGGTGGCGTTTTACCATAATGGGAGCAAGGTTCTAAATTGACGTATATAGTTGATTCTTTTAGTAAATCTTGCTCTTTTATGGAATTGATTGCATTAACTTCGGCATGAGGACCGCCATAGAATTTGTGGTAACCTTCTCCTATTATTTCTCCATTGTGAACAATAACTGCCCCAACCAAAGGGTTAGGGTAGGTATAACCTATTGCTCGTTCTGCTAGCTCAAAACAGCGTCGCATGTATAGTTCTTCTGTCATCTTTTTTTCTCAATTATTTCTGTTAAAATTTTTTCCATCATTGAGATGCTTATGCCGTTGGATTTGAATTTATTGACAATGGCGATTGCTTCTCGTTGGGATTGTGTTAAATTACTAATTTCGGACGAAAGTTTTATTCCTAAAAAGAATAATAAATCGGTTGCTGATATGTCATAAATCTCTGATAGTGCCGAACTTTCGCTTATCTCTTGCGGAGTACATAGCCTCTCTTCTTTGTTATAAATCCATCGACTCTTGAAGATAGATTGAATTGCAGATGTTGAAGTTATGATTTCTTGGGTATAATGTTTTTTCCCTTTTTCTATGTATTGATAGTCTCCTTGCAAGGATAGTCGGAATAGGTAGGAACTTTGTTTCTCTATTTCTTTTTTTAGAATAAGGAAAAATGCCGCAGAACTTTGTGGGGTAATGTGTGCCAAAAAAGTGTCAAACCCCACTATTTCTTTGTCTTTTATGATTTGTGCTCCCTTATCGTATTGTCGCAAACTGATTGGTTTTAAAGAGAGTTTTTCTAAAATAGGAGGGGTTGCTGCAACTTGTTTTTCTTCCACCATCAATCCGAAGTGCAACCCTAATTCAGAAAGAATTTGGTAAAAATAATCCCGTTTTTCTGGTTCTATGTATTCGATAATAAAAGAATTGTCTAAAAAGAAAACTCGATTATTGTGTGACATAAATCTCTTTATGTCAGTAGATTCTATACTGCAATCACATGCTTGTTTTAATGCTTTTTGATTGTCTGTTGTATAGGCCGGAAATAGTGCTGTTCTTTGTAATTCTTCGATGAGTTGTTTGCGTTCGTCGCTGTAGGGTGGTAATGATTCGAGGCAATGAATGATTTCCATTATGTCTGCTCCGATTTTTTTTCTCTCATCAATATTTATCTCTCCATTTTGGTAACATGGAAGCGTGTAGAGCAATATTTCTGCTAATTTCCCGGGGGTGGTTATTCCAAGATTCTTGAAAAATCGTTGGCATTTTTCTGATTGCAGAAGTTGTGGATGAATTGCATTAAAACGATTGCTTATACCATTTGTTAGATAGAGTTGGGGTGTTTCTGATTCTGCTGAATAGAACGCATAGAATTGATTGTCAGCCCCTAATAAAAGAGGACGGGTCTTAAATATGCTTTTTCTCCCTTGCCAACTTTCGGAGAACTTGTTTGCGGTGGAATAGAATTGTATGAGCCAATCTACACTCTGCTTTTTTAAGAAGTCCGGGGTGATTTGTTCTGCTATCTCCAAAAACGTAATATGTTTTGCCAAAATTTTGTTTTGTAGAAGGGTGGCAATTGTTTCATTGTGGTTTATGCTGCAAAAACACCAATCTGTATAACCCTTATTTATATCAGCAAGTTGTTGATGATTAAATAGCTGTTTTATTTCGTCGAACTCTGTGTGCAATGTTTCGGAGGCCGTTAAATATAGACCTGATAAAGTCCGAAAAACAGGTAAACTCTTTATTTTGCAAAGAAGCTCTTCATGAAAATCTTGAAAAGGGTGAGGTGTTCTCTTTTTTATCGGTTGAAGTGGTAAAAAATCTATGATTTCATCTCCAACCTCTTGCTTCTCGCAAAGATATTTCAACGAATCTCCAATCAATGTGGATAATTGCTCTTGCAGCAACTTGTTCCACTCGTTTTTTTCTTTGAGTCCCTCTCTGTTTGACGTTAAAGAGAAGGGGGCGTGAATGAAAAATGGTAGTCCCGAGTTTGTTTTTGTTTCAAAAAAACAAAACCAATTTTGAGTTGAAGTAAGGGGGGTGGGTTTCCCCTCTTGAGTAGCAATAAATGCCACTTGAAGCAATTGTTCTGTTGTTGCTATTTTTGATGCGAATAGGTGTATATATATATTACTGCAACATGTATTCGTATTTTGGAAGAACTCTTTAAAATAGTAGTAATTTCCATTAAAAGTCTCTTCTTTTAGTTTCTTGCAACCCAATTCACCTTGATGTTCTTTGCTTTCCCATTTTATATAATTAATTTTCCGTAAAAAAAGAGTTGGAAGGTGTAGGGAAAGTAATTTTTCTTCAATTTCCTTATACGCTGTTGCTGGATTTTTGAAGGGCAAATAAAACAGAGTTTCCCCTTTTTGTCGTTGAGATTGTTTCCGTTCGCTCTTTTCCGGAACAATATAATCTATGATGTCAAAAGATATATGGTCATCTTCGATATGTGGTGTAGATGTGTATTGGAAGACCGACTTAAATCCGATGCCAAATTTTCCAATTTTTTCTTCTTCTTTTTTTGAGGAAGAACCTACCGATGTTAAGGCATTTAGATGACCTTTCTTTTCTTCGTATTCTTCTTTCTCCGGATCGCTGATTGTGAAAGAAATATCTCCATCGTGAAGATATTCTATGTGGTCCGGATATAAAAATATACGCACGTTATGGGCATTGGCATCATCGGAGTTTTGGAGTAGTTCGTATATAAAATGAACTTGGTCTGAGTACTTATCGACCAACAAATCCCAAAAACCAGCCGCAGCAGGATCTTTGAGTTGAGATGCTAATTTTTTTCTTTTTTTTTGAAGTCTATCAAAAAATAAAGCTTCCTCCATACTCTTTTTATTTATATTGTCGCAATATTAATCGCATCATTCTCCCATTGATGAGCATTTTGAATGGTGTATAGGACATTTTCGACAGAATCGATGCAGTTCCACATTTTTAGATGCTCTTCTCTCATAAAATTTTCATTGATAGCTTTTTGTAGCATCTCTAAGAGAGGGTCAAAGTAGTGATTAATGTTCAGAATTATTATTGGTTTGTTGAATAAAGATAATTGTTTCCATGTAATAACCTCCATCAGTTCTTCAAGCGTTCCACAACCGCCTGGTAAAGCAATAGCAGCATCTACGTCGCTCACCATACGTTCTTTCCGTTCATGCATGGTTTCTACCTTAATTTGTTTAACATTGGGATTCCCCCAACCTTTATCTACCATGAATTTTGGAATGATTCCGGTTATTTCTCCACCGTTTTTTATCATGGAACGAGCCAATTCTCCCATTAAACCGATGCTCCCGCCTCCGTAGTTACAAGCAATACCTTCTTTAGCCAGTATTTCACCTAAACGATATGCTTCGCTTTTGTAAATAGCTGCTGCTTTTGAACTCGATGCACAATAGACACAAACTCTTTTTATCATATTTCGCTTTTTCGTGTGAATTTTAAATTATTTCATACCCTACAAATATAGTGATTTTTCTTATCTTTGCGAAGTTATGACGCAAGACTTAAAAAAACGAACAATCATATCTGTACTTTGGAATGCCTTAGATAAGGTCGGATTCCAAGTTGTCGCCTTCTGTGTCGGTTTGGTTACGTTACGCTTGTTAACTCCTCGCGACTTCGGTTTAATTGGCGCATTGGCTATTTTTACTGCTCTGGCTAATATCTTGGTGGAGAGCGGTTTTACTTTGGCTATGGTGAGGCGTAGAAATAATACCAATGCAGAATACTTTGCTGTTTTTTGTTTTAATATGTTGCTAAGTATTTCCTTTTATCTCCTTTTGGTTTTTAGTGCAGATTCCATTGCGGCTTATTATAATATGCCGGAGTTAAAAGAGTTGGCTCCGGTGCTGTTTGTTAGCATTATTCTCAATTCTTTGGGTATTGTACAGAATATTGTTTTAACTATTCGATTGGAATTTAAAAAAATGTCTATCCCCAATTTAATTGGTGCAATTGTTTCCGGGATTGTGGTTGTCGTTTTGATTTTGCAAGGTTGGGGATATTGGGCTTTGGCGTGGCAAATTGTTTTGCAGTTTGGAATTAAATCTCTGATGTTGTGGATTTTAAGTGATTGGAAGCCTTGCGAAAAACCTGATTTTAGAATTATAAAAGAGTTGTTCTTATTTAGTTTTTCTTTGATTGCTTCCAGTTTGATGAATACATTTGTTCGTTACGTATATAATCCTATCATAGGTAGAAATTTCGGAGAAGAAAAATTGGGATATTATGCAGAGGCATATAAGTTTTTTTTCTTGCCAAGTTCTATTGTTTCCAGTACATTGGGAGGGGTTGCTTATCCTGTCTTGTCTGAATTGAACAGGGAAGAGGGGAGGCAGTTGCTCTATTTGAGGAAGATGGTCAAGTTGATGGCTTTTGCCATTTTTCCTATTTTGCTGGGGGCTTCTGCATGTTTTGACCATTTAGTGCTTTTAGTGTTAACTGAAAAATGGATGCCAATAGTGCCTTATTTCCGCTTGATGGCTGTTGGAGGAATTGTTATTCCTTTTCATTCATTATATCTAAACGTAATTACATTGAAAGGATATCCCAAACGTTCTTTTCTGTTGGAATTAATAAAAAATGTATTGTTAGTATCTCCTTTGTTTTTTTTGCATGATAATATAGAAATTATGTTGATGTTGTTTTCCTTGTGCTCTGTTCTATCTTTTTGTGTAGATGTGTGTTTTTTGAGAAGAGTTGTGAAATATAGTGTTGGGGAACAGTTTAAGGATATATTCCCCTACATGTTTTTGTCTATAGTAATGGCTTGCATGGTCTATTCTGTTAATTTTTTACATTTGAATATTGTTCTTACTTTGCTGTTGCAAATTTTTGTAGGGGTGTTTTTTTATTTGGGTTTTAATCACTTATTGGGGTCTAAAATTCAACAGGAGATGTTTCAACTTTTATTGAAGAAGAATATTAAGCAGTAGTCGGTTGTTTCTTGGTAGGATTTTATAAATCCGTTTCACAGTATTTTTGAAGCCAGTTTGTATAAATTAGGGATAGTCATTTAATTCAATTAATCAGAGTCAATGAAGATAAATTTCCATATTGTACCGATTAGACTAATGGATTTTATATCACAGGCTTAGAAACTGTTTAAATTTTATTTTAAAATAAAATTTAAACAGTTTCTAAAAATATGATCATGAATGAAACACATTTTTCTCGAAAGGCAAATTTATTTATTTTTGCGTTCTTTTTGTAAAAAAAATCATTTTTTTTTTTAATCGTTACTTTAAAGTACAGCCTTTCAGGTAGGTTACCATAGTGCATTCTATCACCCGAGTCCCGAGACTGCGTCTCAGGCTACCGCCGCTATTTTCCTGAGACTGCGTTCCATGCTACCATCGCTACGCTCAGTACTGCCTTCCAGGCAGGGAAAAATGTTGGGTAATAGCTTGCTTGAAACCTGAAACCTGAATCTTGAAACCTGAAACTTGAAACCTGAAACCTGAAATGTGCGTCAGCACTATCGAGGATAAATATCGCAAATACAAAAATAGGGCGAATGCGATTCGCCCCTACGCTAACAAACGTGCGTCAGCACCCTGAACCCCATCTCATTTTATGTCATTCATTAAAAAAATCTAAATTCTCACTTTTTGTTTCAAGGGAAGTGTCCTCCCCTTTGCAAAATGAAATTAATGTGTTATTTTTGTCGTATTAATAAACAAAATTTAAATCGATTACTATGTGCATACCTGGAACAGCGATGAGTCGCTACATAAATTTCTACACGGATTTCGCTTTCAAGAAGTTTTTCGGCACGGAGGCGAACAAGGAGTTTTTAATCAGTTTTTTAAATGCTCTGTTGGAACTGAACGGAGAAAAAGAGATTGCCGATCTTACCTACTTAAATACCGATCAATTAGGATTTTCTAACAATGAGAGACGTGCCGTCTATGATGTCTATTGTACCACCAAAGAGGGGGAGCGATTCATTGTAGAGATGCAAAAGGTAAAGCAAGAAAATTTTAGGGACAGAGCCTTGTACTACTCCTCATTTGCCATCCAAGATCAAGGTCAAAAGGGAACCAAAAATAATACCGTTTATTGGGATTATAAATTGTCTCCTGTTTATGTGGTAGGCATTTTGGATTTTGTGATGGATGATTCTCCGGAGAAGGTCAACCATTTGATTACCAAGGTGCAATTGAAGGATGACCTTAATGAGGTGTTCAATAAGAACTTGAATTTTATTTTTATAGAGATGCCTAAATTCCGCAAGGAAGAGGGTGAGTTGGAGACATTTATGGACAAATGGCTTTATGCCATTAAAAACCTTGGAAAGTTAGACGATAAGCCCACAACATTAACCGAAGCCATCTTTAAACGCTTTTTTGAGGTAGCAGAAATTGCAGCCTTTTCAAAAACGGAACGTTATGATTACGAAGAGAATTTGAAAAATTGCAATGATTGGTTCAGTGTAATGAATACAGCCAAGAAAGATGGATTGGAAGAGGGTGAAGCGATAGGTATAGAAAAAGGTCGAGCAGAGGGACGAGCAGAAGGCGAGTCCATAGGGTTGCAAAAAGGTGAAGCTATAGGACTGCAAAAAGGTGAGGCTATAGGATTGCAAAAAGGCGAAACTATAGGTATACTAAAAACCGCCAAGAAAATGAAAGAAGAGGGCTTGGATGTGAATGTGATTTCAAGATTGACAAATTTGTCAGTTGACGAAATAGAGAAGTTATAAGATGTTTATCACTCGGGCGGTCGGATCACATCCCACCGCTCCGAGTATCATCATTTTCAATGTGTTACCATCAGTGTGAGGTTCCAAGTTTCAATCCACTTTGTGCGTTTCAAGTTTCAAACGATTAATTCCAAACATTTTTGTTACTCCTCCAATGGGTTAGTCATTATATTGATTTCGGTTGCTGCAGTTGGGCTTATATTCTCACTATACAATCCCGAGACTTCGTCACGGGTTACCAACGTTACTTTCAGTTTTGTCTTCCGGAGAAGACAGAATAAACAGCCTCCTGAAATTCTAACCCTAAAAAGGTATTGTCTTCCATGCTGTGACGCTCATCCCGTTGTGGTAACACCTATTAGCAAAGGGTAACACCTTTGGCAATGGTAAGTATCGTCGCCAACGCTTATCTTCTATTTGTTTCCGCTCAATAGTTTTTTCAAATCTTTTAAAACTTGGGTCCCCGATGTAACTATCCCTGGCGCAAGATGAATTAGATTAAAAGCAAAACGAACATTGAGGTTCTTTTCTAAATATGGATTTTTATCAATTGTTGGGAATAGCTCATATAGATGATCTTCCATATCTAATATCTGTTCGCTTTGGGGCGCATCATTCTCTTTTAAATAATCAAGCAACGGTCGCAAGTAGCCTTTCTTTAGATAACTGAATTCCAGTTCCTTTTCGTAGTTGGTATAGAGCCCATTTTTATTTGCAAAATTCAATATATGGTCAAATGATCTTCTCTTTTCGTTATATTTGTCCTTATTTTTCTTGTTTAATAGCGATTCTTTATCAACTCGATAGTAATATAGAGGTCTCTTCACATGTCCGAAACGACTGACAGTCAGTAAACAACATCCGATAAAAGCATTATCTTCAGAGTATCTTTGTGCAGGAAATTGTATGTTATATTTCTTTAAAAACTCCTTTTTGAACAATAATGTCCAAATATATGCCGTGTAGGTGGTTAGCAACTTTCTCCTGCGCTTGTCTGAAACATTCTTTCCTGCGAATGATGGGTTGCTTAGCAACTCATGTTCCTCTTCATTTTCTCCTGCTTCTATTTTTATCGCTTGACACTCTGTTATATCTAAATTGTGAGTTTCTGCTTTGGTAATTAATAGTTCAAGCATCTCTTTATCCATAGAGTCGTCAATATCAATGAATAGTATGTATTCTCCGGAAGCTTGAGCTAACCCTAAATTACGAGCAACCCCGGGTCCGCTGTTTTTCTCGGTCTTATAGAATCGTGCTAAAATATTGTTGTTTTGTTCCTCCCACGTTTGTTGCAGCAGAACTGACGAATTATCCGTACTGCAATCATCTATAAATAGCACTTCAAAATCTTTATAGGTTTGAGATTGAATTGATTGAATGCATTGAACAATATGTTTTGATGCATTGTAAAATGGAATTATAACAGATACTTTTGCCATACTTCTTCTTTTTTTTCAAATGTACAAATAAAGTTGCTGAAAATGAAATCAAAGTTTGTTAATTTTATAGTCCGCCTAATATATTTAGGACCATTTAGGACTCGTTTAAATTTATTTTGAGTTTCTTTTTAGACGTTGTTTAAATTTTATTTTGAGCATATTTGAATTCTTCGAAATGAATTTGTAAAACCGCATTAGAAAGGATAGACTTTTTATAAAAAAAAGACAAGCCGAACGACTTGTCTTTTAGAAAACCATAAACCTTATTGTATAAATTTGATTTCACAATCGCCACAAAGATAGTGATTTAATTTAAAAATCAAATGTTTTTATGATTTTTTTGAACTGAAATTCTCATTGTGCAATCTTTACAATTGAAGTGAAGTTGATACTTTTTTTTAGATTGGGATACTAAGAATAAAGGTTCTTGATATTCGTTTTTTTTGTTATTATCTTTGGAACACAGTCCGAAAGAGTATTTTAAACAATGTTTGCAAGTCATTAAATCAACTTTTTCTGTGTTAGATTTTTCATAACTCATTTCGCTAATTGCACAGTTATGTTGTTGAAAAAATGCTTTTGCAGCAGCATTATGTACATTCTCCCGATAATCCGATTCTTTTAATGGGTATGAATGGTGTGTTTGTGGAAGTTTTGTTAATGTGCGAGGGTGAGATTGAATTCTTTTTTCGTATAACTTAGTTATCACTTCGCGACGCCATTCGGAGAGAATGGAAGCAGGAAGGAAATAACTTGTTTTATTCGGTAATTCAACTCGTTTAACTCGAAAAATGGTATCTCCTGTTTTTTGTAGTATGTCAGAACAATTTTTACGTTGTTTGTCTTCATCCTTTGCCAACTCTTTGGTAAACTCTTTTTCTATCGAACAAGTTACCATATCTTCATCTGTTGCAGTTAAAGAAAAGCCGTTTATAGTACTTTTAAGTAGAATTGTTATTTCGATTTTGCGTTCAGCAGAATTTTTTGACAGCATCTGTTCGAACTCTCGATCAAAATTTCGGTATATCAATGTCCCTTGCGGTATTTGTATTTTATCAGCAGGTGTAATAATATTACCATCTACATTATTTACTTTAAATCCAACGAGTTGTCCAGATTCGTTAAAAAAGCAACAACCATCTCCATTTGCCATCTTCTTAGATGTTTGAAGTTCTATTTTCCCTTTAAAGCAAGAGATTATATGTCCTAAACTTTCTCCAATCGATTTTGGGGTATTGAATGATGTGATGTCTTTCTCTCTCCCGTGTAGAAAATAGGAGGTAGAGCCTCTGTGAAAACTCTTTTCAATATTGGGTGTGAAGTAAAAAATAGATTTTCCGGATGAACTTGTTTGATATTCGTTATTGTTTTCTATAATATCATCCAAAATCCTTCTATAATAAGCCGTTACATTTTTTACGTAAGATACATCTTTTAGTCGTCCCTCTATTTTGAAAGAAGAGATTCCTGCCTCTACCATTTCTTTGATATAAGCACTTCTATTCATATCTTTCAAGGAGAGCAAATATTTGTCTTTGGCAATATAATTTCCTTTTGAGTCGATTAACGAGTAGGGGAGTCGGCACACTTGTGCGCAATTTCCTCTGTTGGCACTTCTATTACAGATATGTTGGCTAAAGTAGCATCTGCCACTATAAGAGACACAAAGTGCCCCATGGATGAATGCTTCAAGCTTAACTCGGCAATGTTGTGCAATAGTTGAAATCTCTGACAGTGAAAGTTCTCTTGCCAAAACAACCTGTTCAAACCCAGCCTTTTCTAAAAAAGCTACCTTCTCCGGTGTTCGATTATCCATTTGAGTGCTGGCGTGCAAGGCAATAGGAGGTAAGTTGAGTTGTGTTATTCCAAAATCTTGAATAATCAGAGCATCGGTTCCAATTTCGTGCAATTGATGAATGAGTTTCTCTGCCTTTTCCAACTCTTTATCGGTGAGAATCGTGTTAAGAGCAACATAAACTTTTGCATGGAAAGCATGAGCATAATTTATAAGTTGTTCTATTGACTTTAAGTCGTTTCCAGCAGAAATACGTGCGCTAAACTGAGGAGCTCCAATGTACACGGCATCGGCTCCATGATTGATAGCTTCAATTCCGTGTTCGGCACTTTTGGCAGGAGATAGTAACTCTATTTTACGCATTGCAGAGATGATTAGCGAATTCTATGAATGTTGTATGGAGTTCGTTGATAAACAAAATAGTTCAGCCAATTGGTAAACAATAGATTGGCATGACTTCTCCATCGTACCAATGGTTTGTTTTCCGGATTGTCATTCTCAAAATAATTCATAGGAATTTCAATCTCCAGCCCCTTCCCTTTATCTCTGAAATATTCGTCGGCAAGGGTGTTAGGAGCATATTCTGAGTGCCCCATAATAAAGAACTCTCGTCCATTTCTTCCTTGCACCATATAGACACCCGCTTCGGGCGATTCAGATAAGATTTTCAATCCACTAACTTTTTCAATGTCACAGCGTCTAACCTCGGAATGGCGACTATGAGGAACATAAAATAAATCGTCAAATCCCCTAAAGATTGGATTTAATCGGTCAGAAACAGTATGTTTGAATACACCAAACATTTTTTTGTTTAGCGGATATTTAGGAATGCCGTAGTAGTGGTATAATCCGGCCTGAGCCGCCCAGCAGATAAAGAGAGTGGATGTAACGTGGGTTTTAGCCCAGTCAAAAATCTCTGTAAGTTCTTCCCAATAGGTAACTTCTTTATACTCAAAGTTTTCAACAGGAGCTCCGGTTATAATCATTCCATCATAACGCTCTTTCCTGAGCGAATCAAAATCCTTGTAAAATGTCAATAAATGTTCTATCGGAGTATTTTTGGAGGTATGACTTTTGATTCGCATAAAATCTAACTCGATTTGAAGCGGAGTGTTAGATAAAAGACGAATTAAGTCGGTCTCCGTTGTGATTTTAAGAGGCATTAAATTGAGAACAATAATCTTAAGAGGTCGAATATCTTGTGTTGATGCAGATTCTGAATCTTTCACAAAGATATTTTCCTTTTGTAGCTCTTTTACTGCCGGTAAATTCGAAGGTATGTTTAATGGCATATTCTCTTTTATTATTATGGAATTTTTGATAATTCCGTAGTTTCCAAAATTTCCAATGGGATTTTTTTCTCCCTATGATATTTTTAATCAGAGTGTTGTTTGGTATTTTTTTGTAGGGAAATACTAAACAACGCCTAAGCAGATTATAGTAACTTTTCATTTATGAATTGCTTTCCCATTCTTCAAATTTCCTCAATTCAACCAATAGTAGTTACCTTTAGTGCAAAGATAGGTTATTTTTTTTATATCGGAAATGTTCGTTCTTAGAAGTTGTTTAAATTTTATTTCGAGCATATTTGAGAGAGGTTTTTAAATCTATTTTTAGTCTTCTTTTGCAGAAAATAGTGGACTATTATCAAAAAAGGAGAATAAAAATAGGTTTA
>SUWZ01000093.1 GCA_015061185.1 Bacteroidales bacterium | reverse complement strand
CCTGAAACTTGAAACCTGAAACCAATTCTCTACTTCTTCCTCCAAATATCTTGTCCCAACTTGGCGCATTCGTCTGCCATGAATTGAAATGTGCTGTCGGTGATGTTGTAGGTATAGTAATGTAAAAACTCTTCAGACTTGCTTAAATCTGCAGCCCCGTCCATAAAAATTAAAGGAACGCAGTGATCCAAAGAATCTGTACGAGGATGAGGGATGTAAACAATCTTTTGTTTGCTGTTTGATAACATTACAGAATCATAACTAATGTATATGATAACATCAGCATCATCTCCATCATCAATTTCTTGGAATTCGCCCGGAGCTAACGACATCGAATAACTTCGTGGTTCTTCATAATTTGTCCAATACCATTGAATATCCAAAGAATCAGATGAATTATTATTTATACATCCTTTTGTATAATATTTAGGATCTACATCACTTTCACAAGAACTAATCCCTATGGTAATTAACCCAATAATTAAAAAGCCTATCAATTTTCTCATTTTCTGTTGCATTGTTTTTAATTTTTTTAATGTTGTTTTTAAATTCATCTAAATTATATACCTCCGCTCGGACTGATTGGCATTTTGGTCGGATGAGTATAGACATTTGCAAGGCGGAATTTATTGTTTCAATATTCAAGTTTCAAACATACTGCAATTTGAATGCTGAAACCTAAAACGTACGATAGGGCGAATGCGATTCGCCCCAACGACTGCAACCGATACACATATAGGATCTGCAACCAGCATCAGCATCTTGAAACCTGAATCCCATTCCTCACTCCTCCTCGAATTTATACGGATGCGCTTTGGCATATTCGTACTCCTTTTCGGTGATTTCGTAACTCCTAAGATAAATATCAGGACCATCTAATACAAAATCGAAATTTAGTATTTCTTTTAACATTTGAGAATAATACGGTTTTTCTTCATCCACATATGAACAAGAATATTTTAAAGTATCATCGAATACGATGTATAATTCTCCTTTAGGAAATTGTATATATTCAAATCCATCAGGATATCCTTCGTAAATAACACTGTCTCCTGCCGCTAAGTTAATTGTAAAATCTTCGTAATCTTCCCAAGTAGTATGACACTCTATAGCAACATTTTGGCAGGTGTTATTAATAATCATAAAATAATATTTTCCTTGAGGTAATCCGTCAACATCACTTGGCTCACATGAAGAAAACGTTATTAGAGACGTTAACGCAATAATTAAAGATTTTATTTTTCTGTCCATTTTTCTTTATAGAGTTTTAGAAGTGTATATACGGTTCGTCGTCTTCACATGAGAAGAAAGGCATGGCCACTAAAGGCAACATTGCCCAAAACAATCTTTTCTTCATTATTAAATAATTAGTAATTATTAAAATTTTTCACAAATGTAAAGAAGAAAATTGGAGCGAGCAAGAGAATTTGGACAAATTTTATAAAATTGTGCAGAATGAGACAATTGTTAAAGGTGGATTCTATTGAGTAGTAAATACCCCTGTTGATTTTGATAATCTGCAGGGGTAAATTATCTTTACACTTTCTTAGAATGAAATCGGTGTGGATGTATAGAAAAATCATACATATTGATATGGATGCGTTTTATGCGTCGGTTGAGCAGCGTGATAACCCTTTGTTAAAAGGGAAACCGGTGGCAGTTGGTCATGCAGGGAAGAGGGGAGTGGTTGCTGCAGCCAGTTATGAAGCCAGACGCTTTGGAGTGCATTCTGCCATGTCATCTAAAAAGGCGAAAGAACTTTGTCCGGAACTCATATTTGTACCCGGACGCATGGATGTATATAAGTCGATTTCGGCAGAGATTCATGAAATATTTCATGAATACACCGATATGATTGAACCCATATCTTACGATGAGGCATTTTTGGATGTTACAGAGAATAAGAAAGGGATAGAGTTGGCGGTGGATATTGCAAAGGAGATAAAGACTAAAATCAAAGAGCGGTTGAATCTTGTTGCATCAGCCGGAGTCTCTTACAATAAATTTTTAGCGAAAATTGCATCGGATTATCGTAAACCCAATGGCTTGTGTACAATTCATCCTGATAAGGCACTTGAGTTTATAGACGGACTAAAAATTGAGTCTTTTTGGGGTATTGGGAAAGTGACGGCACAACGGATGCACCAATTAGGAATTCATACCGGAAAAGATTTGAGGGACTATCCCTTGGGGAAATTACTCGCCATGTTTGGTCGTTCCGCTGTTCTTTATCATGATTTTGCAAGAGGAATTGATAATCGAAAAGTGGAATCAACGAGGATTAGAAAATCTGTCGGTTGCGAATACACATTTCTTGAAGATTTAACAGAAAAGGAGCAGTTGGAGGAAAAGCTTATTCAAGAGATTCTGCCTGACCTTTTGAATCGCATGGAAAAAGCCTGTTTTGAAGGTCGAACTTTAACGATAAAAATTAAATTTTCCGATTTTTCACAAAAAACTTTGTCGAAAACAATGCCCTATTTATTAAATGATGAAAATGAAATAAAACAACTTATCTATCAATTGCTTACACCGTTTTCGATAAGTGAGAATAGGGTTAGGTTACTTGGACTGACTATATCTTCGCCAATCAGAGTTTCAGAAAATGGGCAGTTGTATTTGGAGTTTTAGAAGTTGTTTAAATTTTATTTCGAGCATATTTGAGAGAGATTTTTAAATCTATTTTTAGTCTTCTTTTGCAGAAAATAGTGGACTATTATCAAAAAAGGAGAATAAAAATAGGTTTAAGGTGAGTTCTATAAATTCACCGTTTAAAATTTAAAAAGTGTAAATCGAAGATTGATAAACTTTTCGGTAATTTTTGATTTATTTTGGCAAATTGCTGCTTGTCAGTCGGTCACAGTGCTCGCACTGCTTCCTTC
>SUWZ01000017.1 GCA_015061185.1 Bacteroidales bacterium | reverse complement strand
TTCCTTTGTTTTTTTTGTACCCTTAAAGTTACGAAAAATTATCCACTTATCAAACTGATAATCAATATTTTAAGTGTGATTTTTAAGAGATTTTTTTAGGTCTCTCAAATTAATTTTTAATTAAATTTAAACAGCTTCTAAACAGCTTCTAAGCTTACTTTTTGAAAATGGCAAATCTTTTTCTTGGTTTGGGTTCTAATTTGGGTGATAAGAGAAAGAACATCACTTCGGCAACGATGATTATTGCATCGTTGTTGGGGGATGTTCGTCTTCTCTCTTCTTTTTATGAAACTGAACCTTGGGGCTTTGTCTCGGACAATCGTTTTGTGAACGCCGTGATTATGGTAGAAACCTCTATCGAACCTCAAAAATGTTTGGAGATGGTGAAGGCTATCGAGCGCGAGATGGGACGCTCTTATAAACAAAAAGAGGGGTATGAAGATAGAATCATTGATATTGATATTCTTTTGTATGATGATTGTGTTCTCTCTACTCCCAATCTAACGATTCCGCATCCGCTGATTCCTCAGCGTGATTTTGTTTTGTTGCCGATGGCAGAGATTGCTCCTCACTTAATTCATCCTACTGAGAAGTGTTCTTTTCAGGAACTTTTGAATCGTTGGAAGGTTTCTTCTATTTCCGGAGAGTAACCCTTTGATTTCTTTCTTATCCTAAAATTATTTTATCTTGTTGTAAGCCATTTTTTTATCTCTTCCGGCTTTTTATTCCTCTTTCGGGCATACGCGATTAGTTGGTCTTCTCCTATTTCTCCAACCATAAAGTAGTAAGATTGTGGGTGGGCAATGTAGAGTCCGCAAATGGTGGAGTTGGGATACATGGCTCCATTTTCTGTCAGGGTAATTCCTATCTCTTTTAGCTTCACGAAGTTATCAATGTCAAAAAGTAGAGACAAGTCGGGGAGTGATGGATAGCCAAATGCCGGACGTATTCCCGTTTTGTTGCTCTTGTCATACCCCCAGTACTTCTCACGCACTTCTTGATGTAGCCATTCAGCCAATGCTTCTGCCAATCGGTCTGCAATTGTTTGTATGAGTAGTGATTGGTAGGAATCTTCTTTCACTTCTTCGCACCACTCTTTTGCTCCTACGATTGTGCAGGCAAAGATTCCAATATAATCTTTTTGCGGCGAAATAAAATCGCATAGCGATGCACATTGTTGATTCCGTTCTCCATAATGTTGTTGGCGAAGAGTGGGTAGGTAGAGTAGCTCTTCGTCCTCTTCGCTTAATAGTTTTATGCCATCTATTTCTCCTCGGGCTGCCGAAAAATAGAGTAGAGCATTCCCTTTCAATCGCTTATTTTCTATAGCTTCTTTTAGCGTCTTTAGTGCATCAGTGTAGAGGTTTAATGCCTCTTGTGCTTTGATTTTTTCCTCCTCCGTAAATTGGGCTAACCAGGCTGTCCTACACTTCTGACATCCGCAACACTCTTTGAGTCCGTCATAATGACCGGTGATTTTCCATGCCTTAAAAAAGTATTTCCAGTCGATCCATTGGGCGACTTCCATGAGATCAAGATTCTCTAATATTATCTTGCCCTGTTGTGTAGGTTTTTGCGGAATATAACTCATTTTTGTTGAAATAAATCCCATGTAAGGTGCATTTTATCGAGCAGACCCTACATGGGATGTAAATTACTGCCTTAAGGCGATATGTTAAGCCTCTTTTGAGTGTTTCTCTTTAAGAGTTGTTGTAATCTTATCCATTTGTGTTTGAGAGAGAGGGTAGAGGGTCATTAAGCCCGCAGCAACAACAACGATGATAGCCGGAATCCAGCTCATTAATTGGATGATACCCGGCACCGCTTCTTGGATAGCAACAGAATCCTGACCATCGTATCCATAGACTTTCAAAACCCAACCAATGATTGCTCCGGCAATTCCTCCTCCTAATTTGGTTGCGAAAGAGCCTGCAGAGTAGATCAATCCGGTGGCGCGTCTTCCATTGACGTATTCAGAATAGTCGGCTGTATCTCCCAACATCGTAAAGAATAATGTTGGTAAAATTGCGGCAAAACATTCAGAAATAGAACCGATTGCAAAAATACCAAAGATGTCTTGAGGTCCGCAGAATGCCAAAAAAGAGTTGATAATACCAGTGGCAAGTAGTGCTATGATAAAGAGGTTTTTCTTTCCGAAGCGGTTGCTTAGCGGTGCTGTGATGGCTGCTCCTATGATAGAGGCTATCATCAAGGCTACCATGTAACTACTTGCTAATATTTGGTCGTGGATATAGTGGGTGAAATAGATAACTATTATTCCTTGTTTGGTGTTATTGTAAATATTGAACAACAGACCGACAAACAGGATAATCACCCATGGTTTATTTTTGAAAAGATCTATCAATTCGGTTTTTAAATTGCTCTTTTGTGTGGCAGGTGGTGTCACTCGTTCCCTTGTTCCGTAGAAGGTGATGAATAAGCAAATAACCAATACGATGGATAGGTAATAGATGGCTTTGCTATATCCCTGACTTTGGTCGATAATGGTAATTTTGGAAGCATCCAACTCTTTTTCTCCTTCTACAATAAATGAGTAAGGCTTGTTGGCCTCCATTTGGAAGCTTTTTCCAACGGTTGCAATATCCTCTTTCCCATTAATAATAGTGTCATTACCAAAGATGAAAGTGGCAACATTATCTTTTGTCTTGATATTTACGTTTTTCACATCATTGGGTGTCGATACCACCACTTCGTAGCGTGTTGGGGAGTCCAATGGCTTAACATCTATGCTGGGATTGATGTTTCCAAAATAGGCAACCAATAGTAGTAAAGACCCTTGCACCACCATACCTCCGGCAAAGGCACCAATCATTCTGAAAGAGCCAATGCTGGTTCTCTCTTTATCGTCATCTGTCATTACAGCCATTAATGCGCCGTATGGTATATTGTTGGCTGTGTAGATAAGTGTGAAGAGAATGTAGGTTACGTATGCGTAAACAATTTTCCATTGCATGGACCAATCCGGATTGGTGAAAAGGAGGGATAGAATAACGCCTAAGGGAATGGCTGTCCACAAAATCCACGGACGGAATTTTCCGTATTTTGAGTGGGTTCTATCACCGATGATTCCCATCGCTATGTCACTAACTCCATCTCCAAAACGGGCTACCATCATCAACATTCCAACGGTAGCAGGTGACAGACCAAATACATCTGTATAAAAGATGATTAAAAACGCTGCAACTCCTCTCCATGCTATATTGGCAGAGGCGTCTCCTAATGCATACGCAAATTTTTCCTTAAATGATAATTTCTCAGTCATTTTACTTGTTTTCTGTTATTTTACAAAGGTAGTTAAAATTTTTCGTATCTCTCTCTCTTCTCGAATATTGTTGAGCGGAATTAATTCCCAGCTCATTGAACTGCTCATCTTTTCGTTGGGTTTTAATGTTTGAAAAGGGGAGTGATACTCCAATTCCAACAATGATTTTTTTCTCTCTTGATGAACAAAGTTGTACAATTCGATTTCACTTTGTTCGGGGTGTATTGTTTCTGCATCGTGATGTGTATATTGCAGTACAAACAGTTCCTCTCCGCAGACTGTTGCAATTAGCGGATGATTGCTTCGTATGAATGCTTTGCCGGTACACTCCTCGTAGTTGGGGTCTTTATCCAATGGCGTAAACGAAAAGAATCCCTCTTCTGTTTTGTATCGTGGTCTTCCTTGGTAGGGGTGAGATGGTTCGCTCAGGGTAACCTCGTCCGGAGAGTTTATCGGGGCAAAGTTTAAGTTATGTCCGTTCACTCGTGTCACAAACCAAATATCCCATTCCACTGCTGTAGTGCGAATATTTTCAATCGTAGCGGTGAAATGTAGTTTCCCTGTCGTGTCAATTTCTATCTCTTTGGTGATGACAATTCCGCTTATGGGAGACTTTTCACTCTCTATGGTAATTTTATTATTCTGCTGTTCCAGAATGGTGTAATTGCCAAAACTGATATAGGGGTCGGGGGGCCAAAAGAGGGTGGAATGACGTTTGTTTTCGTTTAAATCTTGTTGTTTCCACCATAAACTTTGCGGACCTACCCATACTTCGTGTCCGTTGTAAGCTTTAAAATCTAATGTTTCAGGAGTGGGTGTAATCCTTTCTTCCGGTGTTTCTTCCCATAGAGCGGGGTCACTTTCCAATACATTTTCACCATCTATACGTCCGAAAAAGATGATTCTGCCTCCAACATCTGTCAGTATATCTGCTTTTATTGTGCCATTTGTTATACTTACTATTCCCATGTTCTTTCTTTAATTAACCGGAGTAATTCTGATTTTTTTCTTGCAAAGGTAATCAATGTTAGTTAAATTCAAAATTTTGTTTGGAGTGTTGGATGATAATTTTCGCCCAAAGGGTGGTGATTTTTTTTCTTAAAGGAGGTTTGTAGTGTACACTAAACAAGAACGGGGAATATTCGTCTCGAATACTCCCCGTTACCATCATTTATAAAATTCGTCTAATATTTAATAAATCTAAAATTTTCATCTCTTGTAACCACGATGTATGCACCGTTTACCCATTGAGAGGTGTTAATTGTTACCTCTTCTTCTGACGAGGTGTAGATGCATACCCCTTGCATATCATAGATGTAAAAGGGATTCTTCTCTTTATTTATGATTTGCAAAGATTGTTCTTCTGCTGAGTATTGAATACTTTGATTATCACTCTTGTCATCTTCTATGGCTGTAGAAGCGCACTTTGTTAACGTTGGCATAACAGCCTCTGTTTTCCATGTGTCAATAATTTTCTTACCCCAATCACAACTTAAACCGGTCCAGCTTTGAGAGCCATTCCAATTTTTGATGGTTATGTTATCATACGAAGCAAGTGTCGGATTAGCAGATGGGTCTTTAACCATGTCAAGATACTCTACAGGAGACCCATTTCCGTACCAAGACCAAGCCAACCAGCTCACTTTTTTCTCTTGGCAGTAAGATAGTATCAAATCTTCATCCACATCTCCATCGCTATGATACCATCCAAATTCTCCGATACATAGAGCTAAATTTTGGTTGATTACACCATCGATATTAGATTTTACCTTGTTGGTATTTCCGGCACCTCCATACATGTGAATAGAGAATATTAAGTTGTTTTCAGGATCGGAATCCAACACCTCTAATCCATGAGAGTGAATGGTGGCAGCTCCTTGACCATATCCACCGGCATCCACCATGATACAATGACGAAGACCAGCATCGCGAATTATCTTTATTGCCTCTTTGTATCCATCACGCCAAACTGTTGAGGCTGCATCATTATGCCACTCGTTTGCAATATTAATGATGATGTATGATTCAGTTCCTTTCAAAGTTTCCGCCATGTTGGCAAAATATTTTGCTGCATCTTTCAAGTCTGCGATGTCATTGCTTCCTGTTTCATCGTGAACTTCAAGGATGGTTAGCATTCCATACTCTTTACATTTATTGGCAAATGCCATCACTTTGTCTGCAGGGTCTGCTGCTTTCCCATAAGCTTTCCCGTCTGTTAGTACTACACGCACTGTGTTGGCTCCTGCATTAGCTACAGCCTCTAATTGAGTGTATGCGCTTGATTCAAACCATGTGTAAGCCAAGTTTACACCTCTCATGACAAACTCGTTGCCACAGCGGTCTAACAATTTGGCCCCATCGACCTTGAATCCATCTACGTCAGATACGGTGAATTCGTAAGAAGGTGCATTTTCATCTTTCTCAATTCGTACGTAGTCCACCACTGCCCAAGTCCAATTTGGGGTAAGAGAAACAACGTTGTCTCCTGCATTGAAATTAAAGGTTCCCACTAATGTTTCTCCCTTTTCATCAGCAGATTCTGTCACCCCGTTTTCTCCTAAGTTTGCTGTGCCGCTGATGCCATTTACAGCGCACGAGATTTGTTTGTAACCATAAACAGTGTTATAGCCAACATATACCTTGTATCCGCCGGCAGCTTCTGTTTTTACATTGATATTAACGTAGTCTGTATTATTAGCCAAGTTCAATGCTCCTGTTCCGGAATAATTTTTCACTGACACTGTAGTAGCTTCATAATCCGAAGAACACTCTACCTCATATATTCCTTTTGCTGCATTTACAGAGCAGATAGGATCCTCATATTCGGTATATGTTCCCCAGCCCGGCATCTCATCCAATGTGATAATGCGTTCGTCTGCCATTGTCGTTTTCCATACTTCTTCGGATGTTTGAGAAACATATCCTCCATCCCAAGTCTCGTACCAAGGCATCCACCAAGACCACACTGCCTTGTCTTTTTCCATATTGTCCGGAGTGACAATCGGTCCGTTCTCTGTTAATGCAATGATTTTGTTAGTTCCCATTTCGGAAACAATCTTATTGTATGAGTTGACATTAGAATTATAGTCGAAAGCACTATTATAAATGTCCACGCCGATTATGTCCACATACTCGTCTCCCGGATACCATGCTCCGTTAAGAGCTTTGTAGTCATATCCGATAGCAGGGTCACGCTCTATGTTCCAAACCCAGATAAGGTTCTTAAGTCCGTTGGTATTCACCATTCTGTCATACACCAATGCGTACAATGCTTTGTAGGCTTCAGCTCCTTTGGAACCCCACCAAAACCAGCCTCCGGCAGCTTCGTGTATAGGACGCCAAATTGCTGCAATTCCTTGTGTTTGTAAGCGTTGGAAGTGTTTTGATATTTTGTCGATATCTGCTACCAATAGTTTATAGGTCTCTGATGAGGTATCCCATGTGGTTGTGCCGGATAGGAATCCTTTGGTAAAATCAAAATTTGTATCTTTGGTGTAGAAAACGGAGTCTTTCCCGACTTTCCAGTGCCATGTAAATGCAGGTATTCCTCCCTCTTTCCATAACTCTTCTGCAATTTTTATGGAGTTTTCGGTGTAACTCATAAACCAACTTTCGTCCGATTGATGACCTGTCGCCATTAAAAGGTCTAAACCAACTAATGCCGGATATTTATCACTCTTGTCATAAACCGCTTTTACGTCAAGCTGAGTCTTCAAACTTCCGGTCATGTCACCTGTTTGAACTCCTGAAATAGTCTTACTTCCGTAGTTTTCTTTTAAGAAATTATACAGTTTCACAGCCCCTTCCGTGGCATCTTTTGTGACCAAACTACTGCTGACAGCACCATACGATACTGTTAGTGATAGCAGTAAAGAGCAAACTAAAAATAAAAATTTTCTATTCATGATCTTATTCTTTTTATCTACCTTTTTCATTTGTTTCATCGCATGGTTAAAATGTATCTCCACTTTATGTATCTCCACTTTGCCATTTGTAGTTTCATTCCAATAGTGGTGATTATTAATACGACTACCGTGGCAAAATTAGTATAAATATGCAGATAATAATAATACTTTTTTTGCAATTTTTTATAGTGATTACTTTCTTTTGCTCATTTAACTGTTATTTCTATAATTTAGGTAGAGATGATTTTGCTGTGCAATTAGTTTGGGTTGGTTTTGTTAAGGGTGACTTTATAAATCCATGTTTGTAAGTCGCTCACTCTACTTGCGTTGCTCTTATAGAACCCTCCATAAGAAATTAAAACTTTTTAATAAAATTTAAACAACTTCTTATAGTAGGTTGGAATTTTTATTTGTGTAGGTGTGTTTGAACTCTTTGGGAGTACAATTTCTATATTTTTTGAATAAGCGATTGAAGTTGGACAGATTGTTAAATCCGCAAGCGTATGATATTTCGGAAATAGATTGATTGGTTTCAAGGAGTAGGCGTGCGGCATGTCCTAATCGAATGGAGATGATGTAGTCTGATAAACTTTTCCCGGTTCTTTGTTTAAAGAATCTGCTGAATGCAGTGGTATTCATATCCACCATTTGTGCTAAATGTTCTAAGCGTATTTCTTCCTGAAAATGAGCATTAATGTAGTTCTGAATAAGGTGTACTCGTCTGCTATCTGTGTGAATGGCTGCGTTGGAGAATGATTGACTTGCCAAGGTTCTTGATTTTTCGCAAAGGGATAGCTGGTAGAGGATCTCCCATAATTTTATTGTAGCATAAAATCCATCCTCCTCTTTAGCCAATTCTAAAAGTAGAGGACGGATTTTTTTTATTGTTTCGAGAGGGAAACACAACCCTTTTTGCGCTCGTTCTATCATCCTTTTTATCGGGAAAAATTGATTTTTCTCCAAGAGTGATTGCGGAATCAAGTCGGACGAAAATTGAATGGTTATTTCATGAATTTCTTTTGATTTACATTCATGCTGTTCCCATGCGTGTTCAAGTTCTTTCCCGGTAATCAGCACCAAATCAGAGTCGTTGATTACCTCTGCTGAGTCGCCCACAACACGACGAACTCCTGTAACATTTTCGCTGAATGTTAATTCATATTCTTTATGGCAATGGATGGGGAAGGTGAAATTTTCCTTCTTTCGCACAGCAATATAGAAGGTATCCTTTTCTGATAAAGGTGTTATTTCTGCTATGCTGTTAATGAAATCCATCTCTTTTGACTAATGTTTTGCCATTCTTTCTTCGTATTTTTCCTTGGCAGTTTTCCACCTGCCAACAAGCTCTGCCATTTCTTTAGCATCCCCAAACCCCTTATCGGTCTTTTCTGATAATGTAAAGTAATCTTGTGCAGATTGGAATTCTTTTATCAATACGTTGTAGATAGCTATGTTGTAGTACAATGCTGCTGTTACTTCGGCATTAATCTTTGCCTCCTCGTTGCTTAAGTCAGACTCTTTCAAGAGGCTCTCCCATAAGTCTATCACCTCTTTTACATCTTTTTTGAAAGGTTCTGTGTTGAATTCGTCTTTTTCGAGGTACTCGCTTGCTGTCTTGAACTTTAATACAGAGTTGTTGATTGCACTATAATCGTGTAGGCATTTTTTCTTTTGTTTTACTCCGTAGATATCCAATTTAATGGTTGCAAGTAATTGGGTCCCGGAAAGTTTTTTTAAATCCGGTGCGATTTCGTTAGCTGCCGTAAGCAAGCCAAAAGTTTGGGTCATATTGGTGATTTTTGCGCGTGCTGCTTTGGGATCTGTAATCCATTCTGTCTCAAAGTTGACCGAATTTTCGTAAGATTTTGTGTACACCTCTTCGTTGTCCAATATTATCGAGTAATCGAACTTGACACTTTTGGTTGCTTTCCCTTGGTATTCTTTGATAATTGTTCCGTCCGGTGCTTTTTTGGGTACGGCTTTCATCGGTTTCCCATTCGGACCTTTTACAATTTTATGTCTATCATCCAAGATAATGATGTCAGACACTGTTTCTTGAACGTTTGATACTTTGAAGATTAGCTCCGCTTGTTGTGGATTATTCACATATTTTACTCCCTTGCTGGAGAAGTTAAATGCTGAGCCTAAGTCAGACATAGGACTCTGTACACTATTCTCGTTAAGAATGGAAAATGTTTTTACTCCTTTACGGATGTTTAATGTTGGGTAGTCTCTTACGGTTCTAAATCCGAGAGATTCTTTGTCTGGTTTTTGTGCAAAAATAGTTGATGAAACAAGTAATAGTGCACCGATTAAAATTGATTTTACTTTCATAATATAATTTTTGTAGGAGGGTATTACAATCTTCATTTTCTTCGGTAAGCGTCCTCCCTTCTTTAGGTAGCCACCGACTTTCTTTTTTACAAAAGTAATATTTTTTCTGATGACTACTATTGATTTTTGATATATAATTTGTTTTATGTGTAAAATTTTTATCTTTGTCTATTGTAACTTTTTATGCGTGGAATGTTATGTACATAAAATTGATTCAGCCTAAAATGCATAGGAGTGTTATGGATACAGACCTAAAGGCGAGAATGTCTCCTCCATTAGGTTTATATACAATTGCCAATATGTTTAGGGGAGTTCATCGTATTTCTGTTGAAAATGAGAATGTTAGAGAGGTGGATTTTGATGACAAACTGGATATTGTAGGTATATTGATTAATGTAGATTCTATCAACAGAGCACAAGAAATAGCTTCTAATCCCTGCCTATTTGATGTTTAACTTTTTCTATAGAAAATGGGGTGCTTTTACGGATTGGTTATGTAAAATAATTACGTATGAACGGATTGGCTTTTGGAGTGAAAAACTCTCAAAGTACATTTAGAAGCTTTTTAGATCTCTTTCTTAATTATCAATATTATATGGATTGGTTAGAGCGAACAAAATTATTAAAAGGTGAATTGGCGGTGAAGCGTTACTCTTCTGCTCATGTCTTGATTGTTGGAGTTGGCGGAGTGGGTGCATACGTAGCGGAGATGTTGGTTCGTAGTGGTGTGGGCGAAGTGACTTTGGTGGATGCGGACGTTGTCTCGTTAACTAATTTGAACAGGCAGTTATTGGCATTGCATTCTACGTTGGGAGAGTCCAAGGTGGAGGTGCTCAAAGCTCGTCTCTTGGATATTAATCCGCACTTGAAAGTACATTGTGTAAATGAGTTCTTGAAGGATGAGAGAATTCCTCAATTGTTGGACTCTTCTCGTTTTGATTATGTCGTTGATGCAATTGATACCTTAAGTCCCAAGGTCTTTTTGATTCAAAATGTAATGTCGAGAAATATTCCTCTGATCTCGTCTATGGGAGCCGGAGCAAAATCAGATATTACAAAAATCGCTATGGCAGACATCTCAAAATCCTACAATTGTGCACTGGCAAAAGCTGTTCGTAAACGTCTCTCAAAAGTTGGTATAAAAAGGGGTTTTACGGTTGTTTTTAGCTCCGAAATTGCTGATGAAAATGCCGTGGAATTATGTCAAGAGCAGAATAAAGTCTCCAATGTAGGAACAATAGCTTACATGCCTGCTACGTTTGGAAATTTTATCGCTTGTCATGTCTTAAGTCAGTTGGCAAAATCTACTTCTTTATCAAACGATTGATAATCGGTATTGCAGAAAGTGGCAGGTCTCTTTTTATAATAAGTCCGACAAAAAGAAGAATGAACAGGCTGTTCTGCAAGTAGTAGCTCCATCCGCTTTTAATAGGGGAGTAGTGATGAAGCAGGAAGAGGATTATTGCAACACCAACGTAAAGCGAAATGCTTTTGAAGTCGTAGTGTATTGGGAAGTGCTTTTGTCCGATAACGTAGGATAAAAGCATTACGCAGAAATAGCAACATAACGATGCAAAAGCAGACGCCATATATCCATAGTGCGGAACAAATAGTACATTGATGGTGATTGTAATTATCAAACCAATCAATGAAAAGATGGCTCCAAACCATGTTTTGTCTGTTAGTTTATACCAAATGGATAAATTGAAAAATATTCCCTGAAATAGGTAGGATACTAATATAATAGGAACTACCTTAAGTCCTTCCCAGTAGTCGGAGCGAATAAGCGGTTTAAACAAGTCGATAAAAAAGATCATTCCTAAACAAATAAGGAGAGAGAAGATAATGAAAAACTTCATTGCGTCTGCATATTGTTTTTTCTTGTCTTCATTTTTATTTTGCGCAAAAACAAATGGTTCATACGCATAGCGAAAGGCTTGCGTAAAGACCATCATGATCATGGCAATTTTAAAGCAAGCACCATATATTCCTAATTGGGTTTCTGCCTCAATCCGATTCTCTATCAAGAAAGGGAAGATAATTTTATCGATGGTTTGATTCATGATGCCGGCTATTCCTAAGATTAGTAGGGGTAGCGAGTAGGCTAATATTTGTTTCAATAAACCTTTATCTAACTTCAGAGGAACGCAGAAGATCTGAGGGAGTAAAAGAAGAGTTACAAACAGTGTGGAAATTAAGTTCGATACAAAGATGTAGCCAACCCCATAATTAGGATTGTAGAACCAAGCAATCCATTCGGGGTTCGATTGCTGGATTTGTGGGCAGATGACCAAGAAAAAAATATTAAACAGAATGTTCACTAAAATCATGGAAACCTTTAGTGAGGCAAATTTTATTGCGCGATTTTGATACCTTAAATAGGCAAAAGGGATAGACTCGAAAGCATCTAATGCGACGATTATGGCCAAAAGGGTTATGTATTCCGGATGCTCGTTATAGCCTAAGCAATTGGCAATTTGGGTTGATAATGAGCAACATAATAGTGCAAAAATAGTTGATGTAAAACCAACGCATAGCAGAATAGAGCTATAGACAGTGTTTGCGTTTTTACTCTCTTTGTTGGCGAAACGAAAGAAGCCTGTTTCCATTCCGTAGGTAAGAATAACCAATAAGAGGGCAGTCCATGCATATAAATTGGTCACTACGCCATATTCGGCAGAATTAGTCAGGGTATAGGTATAGAGCGGAACTAAGCACCAGTTTAGGAATTTTCCCAAGATGCTGCTTATGCCGTAGATGGCGGTCTGCTTTGCCAAGTTTTTCATTTCAGCCATATTATACTTGAATTTAGAGGGTGTATAATGTTTCAATAAAAAAAGGGAACCAACGTTGTTGATTCCCTTGTCGAGGTGAAGGGATTCGAACCCCCGACTGCTGAGAATCAACGTTATTTTCTTATGTGACAGATAATTAAATAATTATAAAGTCAATATATATTAAGAATGTCGCAAATTAGTCGCACTAATAGTTAAAAAAAATTTACTTTTAAGCAGTTTCCGACATATCCGCACCGGCACATCCGGCATCGCCACCCATTTGGGCATCTCTCTTTGCCAGTTCTGCCTCTAATCTTTCTATCTGTTTCTCCAGACTGGTAATGAGTCGTTCCTGTGCCTCTGCTATCTGTTTGTAATTTTTACTCACTTCGTCAAGCTCTGAATTACTTGAATCCTCCTTCAGCATAGGTCCATTACCTGTAATTAACCATATAGGAGATATATCGCTATAACATGCGAATATCTTCGCTAAATTTTCATCGTTTACAGATATTTCCATTTTATCAGAGTCTAAAAAGCCTCTTTTTATACCTGTATCAGATAAAAATTTTTGAATCTTAATACCTTTATTTTTAAGATAATAAGTAAGTCTTAATTTTGTTGTATCTAATTTATTCGTCATAATTATTTGTAATTACGAAAATCTTCGTTTATCTTTGCAACGAAAGAAAAAGAAACTTTTTTTCAATCAAAGCAAATAAAAAGAAAGCAAAGATAAGTAAAATTTTTAAAAGAAGCGCAAATGGAAATTACAGTAGAAATTAGTAAAGACAACTTATTAAAGTTTATAGAAGAACATCGTGATGAATTCTCAAATGAGGAGAAAAAGAGAATAATCGAATTATTGTGTCAAAGCGCAAGAGCATACACAGATAATGCTCGACTTGTAGCTAACGTAACAGATTTGATTTATAGTAATTTATAGTAATTAAATAACGTTCTTAGGTCTTTCCACAGAGGTGCTAATCTAACGATAACCGGGAAGCCGTTAGTGTTTAAAAGCCTGGGGAAGCTTGCGGGGGTTCGACTCCCCCGGCACCTCCTAATAAAATTTAAATAGAGCAATATGAAAAACAAAGAAAAGAAAATAGTTATCGACGAGACAATTCGCCGTCAGTTGAGGGAGTTCCACAAAGTTTCGGATGTCACCATCCGAAGAGCTCTCTCAGGAGAGAATGTAACAACACTGCTCCATATTCGCATTCGCGAAAGTGCATTGAACCTTGGAGGGGTATATATTGATTAATTCAAACTCTACGATTATGATACATAGAATTATTACCAACCTCAACGGCTTTTGTGTTGAGTTAGAGAAAAAAGATGCAACACGTGTTGCGGATTTATTGGATGCAACACCATTTTGCAATGTTACCGAAATTCGCTTTTCGTTGCACAATAATATTGCAACTTTAGTCTGCTATGGTCTTACACCAACTGCCATATATGATACCGGAGAATTTTTGAAAGATTTGTAACATGGTAAAAGTAGAAGATATATTTAATGCTACTCGAGGTGGTTTGGATATCATTTTATCCTACTACCCTCAAGCGGCAGAATCGATTGACACAAGGAAACCATTCCGGATGCGCAATGAACGCACTCCCTCTGCATACATCAAACAATTTGGAGAGATCTGGAAAGTAACCGACTTTGGCGATGATGCACATGCAATGAATGCAATCGACATCTGTATGAAGGAGGAAGGACGTACTTTCAGAGAAGCTATTTGTATTCTTGCAGATCGTTTTGGAGTGTCCGGGACTCTTTCTGTATCGATTAATAAAGCAGATATCCGAAAACGCCCTGCCAACAAGGACGAGAAAGATGGAGATTTCATCTATGAAGAACGGGAAAAATTCACAGAAAAGGAGTTGGAAGTATGGGGACCCAACGTCAAACAGTCTCATCTGGATGCGCTCTCTTACGTTCCATTGATCTCTTACAGTGTCACCCGCAAGAGCAAAGAGAGTGGCGAACTGATGACAACTACCGTGTCATCAACGGAGACCTACCCTATTTTTATGAGAATATGTAACTATATAGATGATAAAACCAAGGCAAAGACAACCTTCTACAAAATATACCAGCCTCTCAATCCGGACAAGGCTTACCGCTTCTTCTATTCCGGGACAAAACCAAAGGATTACCTCAATGGATTAGAAGAACTGCAAGCAGAATATCAACGGCTGAACGAGACAGAACAGAGAGCGTTTGAGTCAGATCCGGCAAATGAGAACCGTCCCTATAAGGTGAAGAAATTGAAAGAGGCTGTCATCTGTTCCGGAGAGAGGGATGCGGTCAATTGCAGAAGCTTCGGCTATTTCCCTTTATGGCTCAACTCTGAAACAGCACCATTCACACCTCAATTCTATTCTGAGGTTATGAAATGTGTAGAAGTTCTCTATAACATCCCCGACATGGACACGACCGGACAGCGGAGAGGGCGCGAATTGGCGTTCGACTATATCGACATCCGCACAGTGCAGCTCCCATCGTGGCTGGCTAATTATAGGGACATGAGAGGACGGCCAAGGAAAGACCTTCGTGACTTTGTGGAGTTGCGATCTAAAAAGAAGGATTTTGAAGATCTACTAAGAACTGCCATGCCTGTTCGGTTCTGGGAACAGATCCTGAACGAAGAAAAAGGGAATACTCGATTAGAGATAAATACAGCTTATTACATCAATTTCCTGACGATGGCAGGATTCGGTCGATTAGAAGATAAACTAACAAAAGAAGAGTTTTTGGTGCAAGTAGAGAACTCCATCGTAAAGAAAGTAACAGCAAAGGATATTCGTTCTTTTGTTATCGATTGGCTGAAGAAAAGGCACGAAGATTTAAAAGTTCTTAATCTGATGCTTAATTCTTCCAGGACAAAAAGTTCTACCTTGGAAGATCTTCCATTGTTGAATTTCGACTTCTCCCACTGTGAACACGACAAACAATATCTCTTTTTTCAAAACATCTCTTTGGAGATCTCTTCGGATTCGGTTGTAGAACATAAGACCGGGAATTGCGATAGGTATGTATGGGAAAGCGATATCTCCCCCATTCGATTCAAACGAACTGCCTCTTCTTTCAAATATAATCGAGACACAGAAGATTTGTGGAGCATTGTGCCTACAAACCTCAGTAGTCACTATTTTCGGTATCTGATTAATGCCAGCCGTATCTACTGGAGGGAAGAACTGGAACAACGCGCATCCGGAAACGAAGAGGAAGATCGAGAGTATGGCCAAACAAATAAGTTTGAAATTTGCGGGCCTCGATTGACACCTGAAGAGCAGATTGAGCAGATGCAGAATTTAGCAAGCAAACTGTTCGCAATCGGTTATCTATTGCACAGGCATAAAGATATGTCGAAGGCATGGGCTCTCTGGGTGATGGAAGACAAGGTATCCAATGATGGAGAGAGTTCAGGAGGTAGCGGAAAATCATTTATGATTAAATTCCTTGAGTGTATCCGGAACATCCTTTTCTTGGGAGGAAAAAATAAGAAACTAACAGAAAACCAATTCATCTTCCAGAACGTGAAAGAGAATACAGATGTGGTATGGGTGGATGATGCCGACAGGCATTTTGATTTTACATTCTTTTATGACAAGATAACCGGATCTCTTGAAACCAACAGAAAACACATTGATTCCAATGTCCTGGACTTCTCAGTATCTCCCAAATTTGTTTTTACCTCCAATTTCCCTCCTCCAAACAAAGATAGTGCAACATTGCGCAGATTGCTGTTTGTAGTATTCTCTGATTACTACCATCAGCAAACAGATGATAACGATTATAGGGAGAGCAGACGAATCTATGACGACTTTGATATGGAACTGGGAGGAGACAAATACACAGAAACGATGTGGAATGAAGATGTCAATTTTCTGATAGATTGCCTTCAGTTCTACCTCAAAGTGAGTCAGCAAACAGTTAAGATTATCCCTCCAATGGATCGTATCAAAGACCGCATCAGTATTCAGATCATGGGTAACCAGTTCCGCCAGTGGGCAGAGGTGTTTTTCAGTAAAGATGGTCCGATGGTTAATTGTCTTGTAGAGAAACAAGAAATTTTCTCTCAATTTGTTGCAGATAGCAATGTAAGAAGTTGGACCACAAACAAATTCTCCAAAGCGATGAGAGAATTTTCCGCACAATGCGAGTGGATAGAGGAGTTAAACCCTCAAGAACTAACCAATGACAACAAAGGGCGCATTATTCGTCAGAAGTTTGGCAAGAGTGTGGAAATGTATTATGTTAAGACGTATGGAGTGGATATTAATCCCTACCAAAAATCCAATGAACCTTTTTAATTTCAATTATAAATGCCGGCTGAGAAGCTCGCTAATAAGTAGTACTTTTTTTGCGTAAGGCAGTCACAATCGTGGCTGCCTTAGTTTTTCTTAACCATGGCAAATTTGTTTATCTATTTGTTATTATTTATATTTGCGGAACGTTCTAACTAATACAAACCATATTATGGTTACATATTCAATAAATATCAATGAAAAAACAAGTGATGGCAAAGCGTTGATAAAGATCCTCAAAAAATTAGGTTTTACAGAAACAAAGCCTGACAAGGAGATTTATGACCCCAAATTTGTAAGAAAAATAAAATCTCAAGAAGGGGAAACTGCAAAAAAAATTAAAACTGAAGATTTATGGAAGTAGAATATAACTATTTATTCTATGCGAGGGCACTATTGATTTTAACTTATAAAAAAATAAAATATACGACCATGTCAAATCTGACATGGTCTTTTTTTGTTCCAGGACCGAACCGTACACACTTTCAGAATGTTCAAAATTTCGCATCCGAAGGGGTGTATTCTCCCGGTGTCGATTTTCCTTTTTCTTCTCCCCATCCCCCTTTCATAAAAACATGAAAAAAAGTGTAATTGTGTAATGAAGTACGTTTTGAATTTTGAAATAATTGAAAATCAATAATTTATTACACTATTACACAATTACACTTTTTTATTACACTTTTTGAGTGAAAAATAAAAAGTGTAATGATTTTATCAGTTTTACATAGACTTTGGAGCCTGATTTATGATTCATACACTTTTTTGAAAAGTGTAATTAAGAAGTGTAATCAAAGTGTAATACGTGTAAATATTTGTAAATTAATTAATTACATTGAATTTGTTACATAATTACACTTTTACACTTTTTTTCCGTGAAAAAAATATAGTAAAACAAATAAGAGAGATATTTAAACTTTAGAAAGATTGGCGAAAAATGTTCAAAATTTCGTATTTACACATGAAAAATGTTCAAAATTTCTTTTAAATGTTCAAAATTTCGTATAAGTTTGCAGAAAACAGAAAACAAACACTATTTTCACATGGCAAAAATTTATTATTACTTGGGAATAGATTTCATTTTCCACAAAAACGACTATCCTCCCATCCATATCCATGGGAAGAGGGGTGAGTTTGAAAGCAAGGCGGAAATCACCTTGAAAAATGGTAAGATTATCGTTCTGATAAAGAAAGTTAGAGGGAAACTTCCTTTGAAAGGAATTGATTTGAATAATTTCACTACCTTTGTGGAAGAGCATTCCGTTGACATCATAAAAAAGTGGGATGAGTTTTATAACAAAGGAATAACTCCAAAAACAAAAAGGTATGAAACACGAATTAGACGGAAGAATAATAAGAGTAGTAAAGGCAGAAATTCTTGAGGGTCATACAGTTGCCATCACGTTTGATGATGGCAAGGTGACTGTGATAGACTTCAAGCCGTTTCTGTTGGCGCATCCGCACGAATGCAGCGATTATCTATTGGATGAAGAAGAGTTTGCCAAGAACATGGAGATTGTTTATGGGGATTTGGTATGGGGTGAAAATTACGACTTGAGTTTCCCTATAGGGAATTACTATTTTGGCGACTTAGAAGGCGACTACGAGTGATATTACACATAAAACAAAATAAACAAACACTATTTACTATGACAGAAGAAAACAAGACAGGCAAGCCCGACATGGGTGTTGTTTCGTGGCGCATAGGTGCAGAGCGAAAGAAGATCTTAACTGAACGATTTGGCACTCCTTCCGGACAAGCTGCCATTGAGGAGGTTATGAATATCTATTTCGATTTGTATCCGGCATTGAAAGCAGAAATGGAACTTTTGCAAACAGAAAATAGAAGTTTGCAAGAAATTATTTCTGATTTGCAAACAGAAGTTACATCGTTGCAAACAGCCTCAGATACGAAGTTAGAGGGTGAAATTGCAGTTGCCAAGGAGACAATCGATGCGCTAAAACGAGAAAAGGAGGAGTTTGCAAACAAAGTAGATGAATTGACGAACAGTTTGAATGAATCTGCACGTAACTTGACATCCATTACATTAGAGAATGACAATCTAAAAGAAGAACTTAACAATTTGAAGTCTGATGAAAGCATTATTTCGATAAGAGTTGACAATGCAATTGTCAGAAACCTGTTGTATGCACTGAAAAAACACCTCTCTGAACGATATAAACGTGATGTTTCTTTTTATGAGATATTCGTATTGACAACATTGTTGTACAATGTAGAAAAGCGTTGTGAGTGGTTCTATCCATACCTTAAGGATAGCGAAATTGAGAAGATTACAGGGAAAACAATCAAGGAGTGGAAAGCATTCCTAAAACAAAAAGGATGATATGGCAATCTTAGATATGTTTAAGAAAAAGGATGCCAAAGTGAATCCTTTATCCATGGTAATGGACTTTCTTTCAAATCCGAATAAATTAAAAGAGACACTTGCCAAACAGATCTATCCGGCAACAGAAAAGTCTTTGTTGAATTACATGGATCGTGTGGAGTTACAAGAAAATGAAGTAATGGCAAGTATTCTTTTGTTTAAGAAAGAGGGAGAAATGCATTATGTTCTTTGCACCTTTGACGCTGATGACAGAATAGTTCGTCAGTTAGAGGTGGAAAATGTGCGAGAGAAACTATTGGGAATGGCAGATAATTTAAAACTATTTTAACATGGTCGGAGAAGTTACTTACAACGCAGAATTACCTAATGGTGATTTAGAAGCTTTCTTGAGTGATATGAACCAGGATAAGGCATCTTATTCTGATCGAGAAGACAATGGATTGGATGAACTCTTTTCCGAATCGTCACCCATGGGCGATGGCGAGTTGTCTGATGGTGATAGTTTTTTTGAGGATAAAGAGAGAGAAGTTTTTTCTGTATCTCCTGAACTTGCGGAACTGTCGGCAGATTTTGCAGCCATGATGACAGATCTTGCGCTGCCATCATTGATTGCATTGTTTGTAAAATGTGATCCGGAACGATTACAAGCAACACGGGAACAGTATGACAAACTGGTGAAAGCATACGCTCAATATTTGCAAACAAAGCAAATTTCAATGAGTCCGGGTTGGATGTTAATTGGTGTCATTGCCTCTATCTATGCAACCAAAGTTCCTTTGGCCATACAAGAACGTAAATTAAAGGAGAGAGAAGACGAGTTGGCTAAACGGGAGCAGCAGTTGGCTGAGAATATGAAAATTTTTCAATCAATGAGTAATAATGATGCAGACAGATCTGACGAACATAACACAGGAGCAAGGGCGTAAACCATTTATGACAATGGTGCTTGGTACCAATGGAACAGGAAAGAGTACCATCATGCGTACCATCTTGCAAAAGTGTAATGCAAAGAAAGCTTTGATTGTGACAAATCACATAGAGGAGTGGAGAGACATTCAGGAGGTGGATTTGTCGCAAAGGGAGGATTTTATTTTTGAGGGAATCCGAAAGACACGCTGTTACCAACCGACTAAAGGAGACATAGGAACACTGGCAAAGCTTCGCTATTTCCGCAAAGGAATTATCATTTTTGATGATGCACGTCTCTACATGAAGGATGCCAAGACAGACAATCTCATCGAGGATCTTATGATTTCTTATAGGCAACAAGAACTTGACATTTTTGTGGTGGCACATGGATTTACCAAGGTACGTCCGGTTTTCTACTCTTATGTATCTAATATCATCCTGTTCCGAACCCTCGACAGTGTGCAATATAGGAAAATGGAGCTGGGTGAGAACTACCAGCGGATTGTTGATGCTCAGGCAGAGGTGAACCGGAAAGCCATAAAAGATCCTCACTTTTACAAATGGATTAAACTTTGGTGATGCAAGAGTTGCGTTATAAAGCTATGTCGAAAAAGGAATTTGCCAACATGGTTGGAATCTCTGTCCGCACACTCAACAGATGGTTGAAGCGTGCGGATGGCGAACTGTCATCCATTGGGTATGATAAACGTTGCCATGTTATGAGTCCTAAAATTGTGGAATTTTTGTGCGAAAAATTTGTTATTCTTCAAGATTGAGAAAAATTTGTATATTTGCAGAAATCATAAAAGATATTTCTATGGCAACAATAACATTAAAATATGACGCTCGCAATGTGATGGCAAAAAAAATAGTTGATTTTATAAAATCTACCGGCGTATTTTCCATCTCTGAATCAGATGTTAATAAAGAAACCTTTAAAGCAATAGAAGATGCAAATAGAGGTAAAAACATTACTAAAGTCAAAAACCACAAAAAATTTATTGAAGAGTGTTTGAAATAGGCTATCATAACAAAGTTAAAAAAGATATCAAAAAATGTAATAAAAGAGGTTTAGACTTGAAGGAGTTTCTAAAAGTAATCGATTTTTTAGAAAAAACAGGAGAGGTTCCATCTTATTATAAGCCACACGTTTTATCTGGCAATTATGCTGGTGTTTGGGAGTGTCATATTAAACCAGATTGGTTATTGTTATGGATTAAATTTGGCAACGAGATAACAATAATCAGAACCGGAACTCACTCTGATTTATTTTAATTTAAAGAGTAAAATTGCAATAGAACACTTCCTTTTTGTGCGAAAAACTTGTTATTCTTCAAGATTGAGAAAAATTTGTATATTTGCAGAAATCATAAATGATATGCTTATGAAATCCAAGAGAGTAAAACAAAAGGCTTGCAAAACTGCTAAAAACAAAAAAAAGAGTGTTGCAGATAGCAATATTGACCCAAGAACAGGTAAACCTAAAAGCAAGTTTACTCTGTACTGGGAGAAAATGGGAGATAAACGTTATTGGTTTGATAGAGAAGCTGTAATCACATGAGTTCAAATCGTTATTTATTGGACACAAATATTTTGGTGTATATTTTGAATGAAAAAGAATCTCTCACAAAAAAGGTTCTTAATATTTTATCTGACAGTGCCAATTTACTCTACACAAGTTCTCTTTGTGTAGCAGAGCTTTCTCATCTTCGTAAGACGGGTAAGGTTAAGTTGGCAGAAAGAAGTATTTTCAAGTTATTGGAGGAGAATGGCATTGAGATAATGTACATAAACAAAAATGATTTGAAGAGTTACGAAAAATTAGATACGAGTAGTGATAAAAACAAAGATCCTATCGATCACCAGATTGTGGCTCATGCCATCTCATCTAAAATCCCGCTTATCTCCTCAGACCGATTATTGAACTATTATACTAAACAAGGTCTTAATTTGCTTGAAAACTTTTAATCTGTAAAGATTAGCAACGTATAAGATTGACCTCGGAGTTTCTCCGGGGTCTTTTTATTTTCTAAAAGTGACAAAAGCAGACAAATACGGACGAAAACGGACAAATACTGACAATGCCAATAGACACCCATTTATATTTGTTGCAGTTAAACAATAATAATTTTAAACAAAGCATTATGAATCAAACAAAAACGGCAGTTATCCTGTCAATCGTCACCATTGTATTGGTTGGCGCAGTATTGTACGCATTGCGTGACAATTTCAAGGGGAAGAGTGAAACAAAAACAACCCCAGTCGAGTAATTATCTTTTTCTAATCATTAAAAACAAACTACTAAGATGGGACAAAACATCATGGGCGATAAATTAAATCGCAGCAATGTTCAGCGTATAGTAAAAGCAAAAGCTGAAGGAAGTAACTACATTGGAGTTGGAGACAACTTGTTGGATTTTGGAGCAGAAAAATCATTTTTGAAGGAGGATGGCTGTGGAAAGATCTTCTCATTGAATGTTGTGAATGCAGCCGCAGACACAGACATTAAATTGGCATTATTCCCGGGTAACTTTGCTGAGGGGTCTGCTTATTTGGATGGATGTTCATTAATCGCTGAGGGAACTGTTGCTGAAAAGCTTACCTGTAACGGAACACCTGAAAGTATTGACGCATTTTTGGCTTATTTGAAAGCGAACCCTACTCGTTTGCGTGCAATCAAGGTAAAAGCGGACAATGAAAGCCAATTGGATTTTCCAATTATCTACCGCAATGTTAATCCATTTACCGGCAAGGTGGATCAAAAACGTATCCCAGCCCAATATCAACGTTCAGGAGACAATAACACCAAGGTTATTGAATTGACTGACATCAATTGGATTTTGGGAGCAAACAATATCATTTTGACAACGATTGGTAAGGGCCGTTCTGTCGTAATTTCATTTGTATTTGGTGCATCATTGGATACAGAGAAAGGACTTCAGAAGAAAGCTGACGAAGCGTTGGCAAATGCAAGTGCGTTAGGATTTAGTTTCTAAAAAAACTTCTGATATGAGTAACGAGGAAATAAATATCCTTGGTGAGCTTGATAATAGAGTGAAAGCAAACCAACCCGGTTTGCTTTCCTTGTTTTCAGCAATAGGATATGATGCACAAGAAGTAACGTTGGTAGATCTTTATGCATTATATAAGATTTCGCATAACGATTTCATCGTTGCAATTGCTTTGTTATTTCCGGAATGTAATATCGCTAATGCTTCTGATGCATGGTATTTTCAACATCAAGACAAACAAGAATTGTCTTCTGATCGATTAGACCGTTTAGGAATCAACAAAGGCTACGAATACTCGTCTGATATTGATAATTTTGAAGGTGTCAATGAACAATTGGTTTCCTACAAAACAATAGCAAAGTATCTTGCTTATGTGATTTTGGCAGCAGTGGTAGCTTGGTTGATTTATTATGTGTATAAACGCTATTTTAAATGATAAAGATATGGATAAAAATACGATGTTATTCCTGATAATTCTATTATTGGTCTTGGTTGTTGTCGGTTATCTATTCTGGCGCAGTTACGAAGAATCAAGAGTTGCCAACGAATATGATCGAGGTGCAGCATGGGCAGGTTCGGCTGCATCCATGGCGAGTTCGGCAGCGACAGCTCTTAGCGCAATCTTTGGCAAATGAAAAACAGGCAAATGAGAATTTTAGTGAGAAAATGTTTTCCGGACAATCCGGGAAACCCGGCAAGAGTTGATATGATATCCGGGACAATAGAGATAAACAAAGAGATGTTCTCCATTCTGCCGGATTACACACAAAGGTTTATACTCTATCATGAAGCTGCACATTATGTGTTGAAAACTTACGATGAATGCAAAGCAGATGATTATGCACTCAAACGTATGGCATTTAAACAAGCATATTCTTTGAAACACCATATAGATAGTGTTTATATGTTGGCAAGAGACGACGTAAGGCGCAAAATACATGCTCTTTTGTCTGTTCTTAATCTTGCTGCCGCCAATGGAAGCGAAGAGGCTTTAAACTTAATAAACAAATATAGAAATGGATAAAAGTAAAGTTAAATTCATATTAATCGTCTTTGCGGTGGTGCTTGCCATTGTGATTCTTTATCGCTTGTTCTCAGGAGTGGCAGAAAGTACTGTCGAGAAGAAAAAGGCGCAAGACAAAGCTGATGCGGAACTGTATGCTCAGATGAAAAAAGATGAATATACAGATGGTAGAGAAGAAGAGACAAAAGCAATCGAAACACAAAAGATTGAATTCCTTGAAAATGCCACAATCGCAGAAGGATATAACTCTCTTGAGGAATATTTGGATTCATTCCCTAATGATTCTATCCGTAATAACTATTTGTCGTTCCGATCAGAGTTTATTCGGGTAATGGGTGTAGATCCCGGTATTATTCGATACAATGATTTAGAGGAGTGGTATCGAAACTACCAAAGTTGGAAAGAATATAATGCAGAATATATTCGCCTGACGGGGGAAAGCAAGTCTTTTCTCGATCCGGATTTTGACACTCCACAAGAAATGGAAGCTGCTGTTGTTTCTGCAGAAGCTGCAATTGAAGAGGCAAAACGTCTCCAAGAAGAGATGTGGATAGATGAATATGAATTATTCTGCAACGACAGAGAAGGTTTAAAAGGGTGTCCTTACATATCTCTTTCGGCGTGTAAGAAGTGGCTTGACTCTCCCGAACAATTATTGCCATTGCAAGAGTATTTGACAGAAAAATACAATATGTTCGTCACTCAACGTGTAGATAAGTTGAATTCTGCATTTAAGTCCTTAAAGAGTTACTTTGATGGCGGCTATGTTCGTTGGAAGAACAATCATAAAAACTTTGTCAGAGGTGCGAATGATCTTCCGGATGGAACTTACAAAGAGGTTTATGCGTTTAATCTCAATGACTACTGTTATACCGCAGAACTGTTACGAAAGAGTGGCGGTGTTAATATCTGGTCAAGAGTTGACTCTTGCAATGCTCCACACGACAAGCTTAACTATACCAATTGGTTAGATGCAGCATTAGCAGTTGCTAATTTTAATTATTCATACGAAACGAGCATAAACATTCTGGGATTAATACTTTCTTCTGGAATTTCAGCTGCTATTCAAAAGAATAACAAAGTAAGGTCGTATATGCCTGAGCGATTAAATAATCTTATGAGTCGCATTGAAGCAGCCTACTACCAACATTACACCCCATTCGGAGAGACAGCGGAACGATTAGAGTCCTTAACTCTACCGGCTTACTCTCAGGGCGTTTACAAATTCTCTGACGATGTGTGGAACAAAATTGAATCAAATAAAATGACTCTTCAAAATTATCTTAATTCTTAATTAAACAACGAAAATGGAAGGAAAATGCAGTATTGAAGTCATAGAAATAATGTGCGAGAACGAGACTGACGGAAACGCACAGGTGACTTCTCCGGTATCAGTTCAGGAGGTTCAAGATGTCACACCGCAAGATGTGGAGGAAGTTGATTATTATGAACCTACAAAAAAAATTGTTTCAAAAGAATTCAGCATGATGCAAACAACATCAGCAACCAATTGGCTCCTTTTGGCAATTTTTCTATTGTTATTTCTATTTATGATCTTTAAATGTGATTGATTATGAATAATACGGGTCTTAAACTTGGTACAGTAGGAGTTCAAGTAGAAATTGAACCTTCAAGTATCCTATTATTAGCAATTGCACTCACCTTGCCTGTGTTGTGTTATTGCTTGCTAAAAAACGTATAGTAAAACAAACAAACACTATTATTATGAGTAAAGAAGTAAAAATCGGAATTGTTGTTGCAGTTATTGCAATGATTGGAATAGTCGCATATTTTGTTTACAAAAAGAAAAAGACTGCAACTTCAGAAACCACCAAAACAACACTGGAGAAGATTCCGCAAAAAGGAGGAAGTACAGCATCTGACATCCTGAATTTATCTGGAGATGTATTGAAAGATGTGGCAAATTCGGACTTAATCGCATAGAACAATGAAAAAGTTGTCTCTTGAAATAAAAATAGCATTGATTGTTCTTGCCGTTATAGTTGTTGGCGTAATAATTTATTTCTGTTATTCGTCTGTCAGTAAATTGAACGACGTAAGGTCGAGCAATGACATCATCGACAAGGCGAATAAAGAAATAGACGCTTCTCAATTATCCTTGACAACTGTTCAACTTAATACCATTTGCGAAAAATTGTACAAGGCAATGAACGGCTTGGGAACAGACATCGATGCAGTTTACGATTCATTTTCGATTGCTAATAGCAGATCTGATGTGTTAGCTATCATAGCGACTTTTGGAGTTCGAGATGGAGAAACATTACAAGAATGGTTATCCGGAGATTTGGCACAAGATGAAATTCTACATCTAAACAGTCTCCTTGCTGCTAAGAATATCAATTATCAATTTTAAGACGTATGACAAACGACAAGAAAACAACGACTTTGATTATTATTGCTTGTGTGATTGCGGTTGCATTTATCGCATTCCTTTTGTGGAAATCATATCAAGTTAAGACTTCACCATATAGAGAAGTAATACTTTCTGATTATCCATTGCAGAAAGGCAGTAAAGGAGACTCTGTAATTGCATTACAACGACAATTGAATATCGAACTATCAAAGATTGATTTGGGAGATGGCGTAAAACCTTCTCAACTCAATGTAGACGGTATATTTGGCGAAAAAACTAAAAAGGCGTGTCTCCTTGTTTACGGCACGGATGTAATTACACCTGCAGTCTTGGAAAATGACTAAACGTCAAAATCAAATAGTATTAGCAGTTGCATCAGTCAGTATCATCGCTGCGCTGATGCTACTACTATACTACTATTTTGTAACAAACGTAAACAGAAAGGAGTTGGATATGTATAAACCAAAGTATTTCTCTATCGATGAGTTGACATATTCTAAAACGGCAGAAAGGTTGGAAATTGACAATCATCCGACAGATCCGGAAATAAGAGATAATCTTATGGCTTTGATTATGAAAGTTCTTGATCCTCTCAGAGATGCTTACGGAAATCCTATTTATGTCAATAGTGGTTATCGTTCTCCTTTTCTTAATTCTTTGATTGGAGGTGCTGCATCATCTCAACACCTAAAAGGCCAGGCTGTGGATATTACAACAGGTAGCAAATCAGAAAATAAAAAACTATATGATTTGATTTTGCAGATGGGAGACTTTGATCAGCTGATTGATGAATCAGATTTCTCTTGGGTACACGTCTCTTACAAACGTGTAGGATATAACAGAAAACAAACACTTAAATTGTAGTTATATGATATTTAATAGTGCAAGTGATATTGATGCTCTTGGTTATGATTTTATAGAAGAAATTAAAGAGAGCAGCACCGTAACAACAACTTATCTCTGTCGGTTCGATGAAAAAAAATACAATCCTGACAATGGTCATGTTAAGTCGCAACCTATATGGCAGATCAAAAGAGTACGAGAAGAAAAAATTGGCGATGTTACAGATACCGTAATTGATTATCCTAACGGTTCTGATGGTTATTGCTTCGCAATGGTGGATGCTCCCTACTTGAGTTATTCGTATAGAAACACAAAAGATTCTAGTGTTGGATTTATTCCTGCATAATCACTAATATAAAACGATATGGCATACAAAATAAACCCTATTACAGGAAAAATGGATTTGGTGGGAGGTAATAGCAATTCAGAATCTGATAGCGGACTCTCATCGGAAGAGGTTCAAGAACTTATAACAGAGAATCTTGACAATCCTGAAAATTTGGTAACAGAAGATAAAAATGGAATTGCAAGAGCAATTGATAAGAAAGTAACAGATAAATCTATGATTAATTCTGTTATTTTGTCTGCTCAATTCGCCAGTGCTGCTGAAGCCTCTAACCGGTTGACAGAGGTTAGCGATGGTTTTTACTCACCTGTTCACGCTCAAACAATGCACTGGTTGGATTTGAATGGAAATTTGCATTTGTCTCGATATTCAGAAGCTCTGGGGATATCAGGTTTGGATCGTAAACCGCTTTGTTGGTTGGGTGGTGCCGTAAATGAGAACAAGGTTGTTGTGTTAAATGGTGTCAATAAAAACAATTCGGATGTTGGCGGTATGGCGTATGCCATATCTACAGATGGCATCCATTGGAAGTATGGTGTTGCTACAGAGACTGTCGAACGATGGTTGCCTATTCAGTATGGAGATGGATTATTTATTGCCAATTCCGGGAATAGTAGCCAAGAGTATATTGTAGGAACATTGCAAGGTCCTAATCAAGATTCCATTCAGTGGTCTCTATTTTCTAATATGCCGAGCGGTTATCACTCTGTCATGCAGTATTGTGATGGAGTGTGGGTCGTTTGCGGAAATCAAGGAGGTGTTGCCTATTCTTACGATATATACATATACGATCCTTATGAGGGAACTTTTAATTTGTTGCTAAATGTAAATAGAGGGGATGTAAGAACGAGTGTTGTAGGAATAACACTTAAAGTTTGGGATGGAAAATTATATGTGGCAGATGACTATGGTCTTGACATCATCAATCTGGAAACAATGTCTTTAATGGCAACATATTCTATCTCGGCTCCTGCGTGGTATGACATCATTAAATTTGAAGATAGCATCTATCTATATGGAAGAAGAAAAAATGGTTTTGTTTATTTGGTAACAGATTCCGGATTAAAACAAATGGTTGGAGGATTCCCTCGCTCTACTAATATAGTAGAACACAATGGCTATTTGTTTTGGTTGGGAAATTTTGGAGATGATGGAACCACAAACATAGCCTATACAAACTATTTTAGTATAGAGACAACAGGTGAAACCATGGGAGCTAAAATTGATACAACCTGCCCTATCCAGTTGTTGCAGTATGGAGATGACATTCTCGTTATTTCCGGGACAGCTATGTATAATACTGTTGCCAAATCAGATTTTGTGTATAGTCTTAAGGCAAACACGCTCCGTTCTGCACGACCTACCATCAACAATGTAAACCGTTGGGAGGAGGTCCCGGTATTGCCAACCGGGAATGATGCGCTGATAATGCGCCATGACAATGATTTTAAGACGGTTCAATTAGAGCAACTCATTTTGAATGATGATACGTTGAAAGTGGATTCTTCTGACGAATATCTTGCACCTGTAGGATATAAATGTTTGCCATTGGATCCATCGGAACCTACATTATATTGTCCTGTTCCGTTAGCAGATGTTACAACTGATGGAAATACAGAAGTGTTTGAAGACCCTCAATGTCTGTACTACTATGGTTCTATAACCAATAAAAGCTTCAACCCCAATAACCCTAAAGAAATTGAGATTACTGTATGGAGAGAGGGAAGCGAGGTTCAATTGTATTATCTAATCACTGATACATTATATCCGAACACGATTGCAACTACAAAAGCACTTATGCAGCTATCTAAGAAACTAAATGTTGCAGATTATGCTTACCCTGTGTTCTTGGGAATAGTTGGTTACGAAGATCAAAAATTGTATGAGTTATGCAGTGGAAAATCTTTTGAATTACAATCAGGTACTCATGCTGAAGGACTATTGGACTTAGAAAAGATGGACCTTAATATATTGCCTAATTTTGAAATTAATGAAAGTTATCCATATTACGATTTTGAGATTCTTAATTTCTCAGGGACCTATGAGGATGAGAATGGGGTAATCAGGCAAATTTGCGAAGACAGAGAAACCGATGGAACATTTGTTGCCATGAAGTCTGAAGGGAATCAATTGTTATTATCCTACAATAAAACGGAATCCTCATATATCAAAGTCTATTTTCAATGTAGATTTATGATAATGCCTCATCGCCCGGTGTAACATCAAATTTAGGTAGGTTATGAAAAAAGAGGATATAACATCACTTTATGTGAAGGTAGGTAGAATCCGGAAAGGTGTTGCGGATGAAGCAGGCATTAAATGTGCTGATGTGTATATTGCAACACACTATTTAAATCATATAAGGGACAGACATAAAACAGAATTAAAACTATTAGGTCTTTCTCCAATACTTATGGTTAAAATAGTGTTGGATAATTACAATAGAATTTATCAAGGTAGTGAGGAATCAATTCTTTTGGTGTGTTTTGAAGAGAAAGCCAAATCTCATTTAACAGCGGCTCTGACGTTGAACTACATCGTAAAGAAAGGTTTTTGGGAAGTTCGCACGGCTCAGCCGAGAAGTTCTGACAATTTAAAAAAGAAAAAAGAGATTTGGAAAAAGAAAAAGAGAATACGGTGATACCTCCAGCTGTATCATACTCGCGCCTTATCCACGGTAATCTTATCTGCGTGGTGCTGTTGATGATAAGGCAGCACTCGCAATGGACAAATACGATCCGTATTCTTTATGGCACAAATATAAATAATTTTTTCTACTAAAGTATAAAAAAAGAGATTTAGAAAGAAGAAAAAGAATATGGCAGCAGCGCTAATCTTGCTGTACTCCGCCTTATCCGGAGTAACATTAGAAACGGTGATGTTGTAAACGATAAGGCAACACCCGCCATAGCTAACTCAGTCCATATTCTTTATGGCACAAATATAAATATAATTTCAAAACAAAGGTAAATAGAATATGAATTTTCTAATGGAGTCAGAAATAATACTATCAGTCATCGCATTGGTGCCATCCATTGTAACCGGACTAATCGGGTATGCCAGTGGGAAACGGAAGCGAGAGAACGAGGCGGACAAGTCTGCTTACGAGGCTTACAATTTTGCGCTGGAGTCTTTGCGCAAGGAGTTTGAGGCACGTATCGAGCGGATGCAGAACGACTATAACCATATACAGGCAAACTATGAGCGGATGCGACGTGATTGCGAAACCTTGCAAAAGGAGAACCGGGAACTGCGAGAGAAGGTTGCCAGACTGGAAGGAGGTAAGTCATGAAGTGGTGGAATGTTCTTTTGATTGTTTGCCTGATGGCATCCTGTTCTCCTCAGAAACGATTGGCTCGATTGGTGGAGAAACATCCGGAACTGTTGACAGAGAATTTGTCGGCTGTTCCTGTAACACTCAAAGATACTTTGTACCTGAAGCCTGATAGTGGCTCTGTGGTGTTCTCGATGAAAGAATGGAGGGAGATGGCAGAGAGGTTTGACGGTGAGTCCTTAATAGCGAAAGCGGACGCGAAACGCTCTACTGCCACTCTTTCACTTATCGACGAAGACCGGGAACTCGTTCGGCTGCAAGTGAAAACCTTGACAGACACAATCGTGTTTATCCATAATGACACCGTGTTTGTCCCTGAAATCACCTATAAAACAGAAACAGAATATGTGGAGAAAGAACAGTCATGGAGTGATAAACTTTTGCATAAATCAGGAAAACTGTTTTGGCTCATCTTGTTGGTGCTGTTCTTCCTCTTCGTCTTCAAAAGAATTGTTGAATTATAAAATCATATTATCATGAAATTAAAAGAACCCATAGCAACGCTTAAACCCAGCGAGCAAAAGATGGAAGACAAACCATCTGACAAGGCAAAACTTACCATACAACCTTTCCCTCAACATTCTTTAAGAGAGAAAACGCTTTCTAAATCAAAATAATAGTTTACATTTGTGACAAAATAAAACTGTATGATTATGGAGAAAAAGAATCCTATAGAAGAAGCTAAGAGGTATCTGCAAAATGCAAAGGATGTTCTAAAGAACAATACAACAGTGGATAATGATGGGTATTATTCAGACTCAAAGTATGTTCGGATGGCAGGGAACACAGCTTGGAATGGATGCCTCATTGCTTTGGATGCCGCATACGACATTAAGAAAGAGAAAAAGAAAGGAACACGGCTGACCATCGATGATTACAAAAGAATCATAAGTGCTAAAGATAAAAAAATGATATTGCATATCATCGAAGGGTACAACCATTTGCATCTTTACATGGGTTATGATGGAATAAAATCCTCAAAAACCATAAAGACAGGCTTTGAGATTGCAAAGAATATAATTTCAAGATGTGAAGAGAAATATCATTAAAAAAGCAATGTTTTCTAAAACAAAATAATAGTTTACATCTGTGACATTGCAACCTACAGCGGATTAATGTTTTTTAAATCCGTTGCATTTGGATTTTTTGAAATAAAACGTACTTTTGCAAAGTAATAACAACAAAAATGCAAAGAATATGGCGACAAAAGAAGATAAAGAGATTGACAAGCAAACAAAAGAATTGTTTGAGTTGATTTTGAAAAAAACTGGTATAAAGAAAAAGGATTTCTTTGATATGAGTATAGATTCTTTTATCAAACACAATTTGGATCTTATTACTCCTGCAGAAAAAAAGAAATTTACAAAACTCGTTTTATGATGAATGACGCAATTATCAACATCTATATAGATGCAAATGTTTTGATAAACTACTGCACTGGGAAGGGGCTTGGCAAAGAAGGACTTTCTTACGTATTCAAGAAAGTTAAAAGAAATCATTTGTTTACATCTTCACTCGCCATGGTACAAACCATTGCGGAACTTCAAAAAAAGAAAAAAGAGAGAAAAGCATTTTCAAAGGAGCAAACAATTGACTTTATAAAAAAGTTATCATCTAAGATAACAGTGGTTGATTTTACATTTAACCATATTGAAAAAGCTTTTTCTTACGATAGTAATGATATTGAAGATAATATCCAATATCAAATCAGTCAAATCAAAAATTGCGATGCTATCTTAACCAATAACCTTAAAGATTTTAGAATTTTCAAAGATGTAGAAAAGTTATTACCCGAAGTTCATCTTTTAAGAACTCGGTTAGATAAATAGTTTAAAAAGGAGCAAAACAGCTCCTTTTTCTTTTGTCAGAACTCCGGTGTCTTCTCATTGATGATCTTATTAAGGTTGGGATCAAAATGGTTGGCATAGATGGATGTGATATCCAAACTGGAGTGATCAGCGTGCTGCATCACTGAGAGGTCATCAACATTTGCCTTCAGCATTTCAAATATGCCGGTGTCCCGGAATGAATATAACTGCATGTTTGCCGGTAGCTTCAGCTCTTTTCGGAGCTTGGTGAACTCCTTTGTGAATTTGGCATCATACAACAGATTGGTTCCGGGTGCCATTGTAACAGGGTCTGAAAAGATGTACCATGATTTAGGCTTTTTCAAAATGTTCAGTTCATGAATCAGATTCTCTATCTGGGCAGAGATGGCAGCATACCTTGTTTTGTGGTTTTTGGCAATCTCGCCACTCACCTTGATGCAATGCCCGGACATGTCAATATCTCCAATCTTCAGGTTCCTGATCTCCTTAGGGCGAATCAGACTGTGATAGACCAACATACAGACCAATAGAAATGGTTTCCCTTTGAGGTGTTCCGCAATCCTTTTCCTATTGGCCACATCTATGATGGTTCTTTCCTTGGTTGTCTTTTTCTTCATCTTGATCCTCAAGAATGGGTTCTCTTTGCAATAACCCTTCTCGACCGCCCACTCAAAGAAACAACGAGACATCTTCAGATAGTTATTGTAGGTTCTTGCAGAAACATTTCTTTCGTTATAGGCATAATCCATGAATTTGATGGCAAGAGTATGATTGAACAGGGAGCAGAACAGTTCTTTATTGAATCTACCCACCCAATTATTGAGCAATGAAACGTAAGAAGAATAAGATCGCAGAGTGTCCGGGCGAGCTTCCTTTTTCTTTTCTGCAATATAGATTTCAGTAACATTATACAGTTTCTCATACAGACGCGAATCTTCCCCTTCATAAAAAGGATTCCAACCACTATAAAGTTTTACATTGATTGCTTCTATGATTTTACCGATCTGCAAGCGAGCTTCTTTTTTGTTTTTTGCTCTTTTTACAATTTTATTCACACGCACCCTAAATCTCTTCATCTTCCCTGTTTGAGGATTTTGAGCATAATATTCTATTTGCCAATCCTTGTCGTTGTATTCATACAACTTAGCACATAGATATACACTATTACACTTTTGGGCGGTAAAATTAGTTTTCTTTGAGTTTTTTGAGTCTGCCATTTTTTTTTACTGTGTCGGCCACAGAAAAAAACGTTTCACGCAAAGTCGCATTTGCGTCGCAGTTTTAAACGGAAAAGACTGAAAGCAATATTTAAAATACTGACTTTCAGTCTTTCGTCGAGGTGAAGGGATTCGAACCCCCGACCCTCTGGTCCCAAACCAGATGCGCTAACCGGACTGCGCTACACCTCGTTTTTAAAAGTGATGCAAATGTCGGGCTTTTTTTTTAATCGTGCAAATATTTTCACACTTTTTTTCGTACTTTTTTTACTTTGCTTTTGATGTAGTTCTTTAAGTAGTTGATAAGTAGAATTTTATAAATCTGAATTTTTTTAATTTTTTTCTTCAGAAAAGGCCGGTTTGCATAATTAAAAAAAATAGTGCAACTTTGTGAGGGGTGTAAAAGTGTTTCTTAATCCCATTTTTTTTCTTTAGATGGTATGAAAGAAAGGAATTTGGGAAGAGAAATTTGCCTCAATTGAGTTTAATGAATATTTATTATAAATAGGACAACTTGTTGAAAGTTGTTAATTGATTTAATTATTATGTTGAAAGATAATCAGTTATATGTTGCACATTCTGATAAACCGCTCTTCTTGGTTCCTAAAATGTCCAATAGACATGGTTTGATTGCAGGTGCAACAGGTACAGGAAAAACTGTTTCATTGCAGGTCTTGGCTGAGTCGTTTAGCGATTTGGGCGTACCTTGTTTTATGGCGGATATGAAGGGGGATTTGTCCGGAATTTATAAGGCAGGAGCATTGACCTCTTTTATAGAGAAAAGACAAGCTGAATTTGGCGTGACATTTGATTTTCAGACTTATCCTGCTCGCTTCTTTGATGTGTATGGCAACGAAGGGCATCCTTTGCGTGTGACTGTGCGCGAGTTTGGGGTGATGCTGTTTACAAGGGTTTTGGATCTAAATGAGACGCAAGAGGGGGTTCTGAATGCCGTATTTTGTATTGCTGAAGATGAAAAGATGCCTCTTGTCGATTTAAAAGATTTAAGGGCTATGCTCAATTATGTTGGTCAGCATGCAAAAGAGTACCAAACTGATTATGGTAACATCTCGTCAGCTTCTATTGGTGCCATTCAGCGTGGTCTGCTGTCATTGGAGGAGCAAGGAGGCGACTATTTCTTCGGTGAGCCGGCCTTTGATGTGGAAAAATTAATTGAGCAAGAGGGCGCAAAGGGTGTGATTAATATCTTGGCTGCTGATAAATTGTATAATTACCCTAAGTTGTATTCTGCATTCTTGATGTGGTTGCTCAACTCTTTGTACTCTAAATTACCGGAGGTTGGAGATATGGATAAACCGAAGTTTATCTTCTTCTTTGATGAGGCTCACTTGTTGTTTGACGATGCTTCTAAGGTCTTGATGGAGCAAATAGAAAAGGTGGTTCGTTTGATTCGCTCTAAAGGGGTCGGTGTCTATTTTATTACGCAAAACCCAATGGATATTCCCGAGAGTGTCTTAGGTCAGTTGGGTAATAAAATCCAACATGCGTTGCGTGCTTTCACGCCGAAAGATCAAAAAGCTGTGAAGAAGATTGCGGAAACTTTCCGTCAAAATGAAAAGTTTGATACAGAATCTACCATCTTGGAGTTGGAGACCGGAGAGGCTCTAATCTCTTTCTTGGATGAAAAGGGGGCTCCTGCGATTGTTGAGCGTGCAAAAATGCTTTGTCCGCAAGGGCAAATTGGTCCGCTTACGGCAGAGGAGCGTAGCGAGGCGATAAAAAAATCCCGCCTTTACGGTGTCTATGAGAATAGGGTGGAACGTGAATCTGCTTCCGAAATTTTGACTGAGTTGACAGAGAAAGAGTTGGAAGAGAAGGAGGCGGAAAAGCGTCGGGCTGCAGAGGAAAAAGAGGCAAAGAAAATGGCTAAGGAGAGAGAAAAGAGCAGCAAAAAAACATCTCAAAAACAATCGCCGTTTGAGAAAGCGATGACCAAAATGTTGACCTCTTTGGGACGTTCTTTTGGAACGAAGTTAATTAATGCGATTGTCAAAAAAATTAAGTGATTGACTTAAGGGGTAATTTTATGATAGTATTGAGGAGTGTCCGAGGGGATGCTCCTCTTTTTTGTAAATGTGTATTACCTGTTGGCGGGATTAATTTAGTGTAATATTTAAAAAGTTATATATATTGCTGATTTTTAGTGTTTTATAATCGAAATCATTTAAACTGTATATTTTTGTTATGTGCAACTTATATACAAAGTTCGTAAATTATATTAACGGGAAACTTATTAGCAGAATTAATTCAGCCAACGTTTGGGTTATTATATTGATTTTCTGTACTGTAAAAAACGAAGTGCAAAAAATTGCAAAATAAAAAAAAACAATGTAATTTTGCGCCCCGAAAAAAATAATAACGAAAATGAAAATGAATAGGAAGAGTATTGGGCTGTTAGCTATGTTGGCATTTTTTTCATCTTCATGTAAAGATGAAGCAGAGAATGTGGAAAAGGAGAAGAGTCCCTCCAATTTAGAGCAACTTCACGATTTTATTCTTGAAATGGAGGATCCTCTTCAAGAGAGTGTGGTAAGTGAGAAAGAGAGTATAGGAGATGTCATTGCGGAATTTGATGAGGCAACGATGACCTATTGCAAAAGTGAAAAAATTAAACTGGGAGCAGAATTCAATGAGTCTATGTTGTTGGATCCAAGTTCCAATGTAATTTATCCCGGAAGTATTATAGATGGAAATTCTGTGGTAACCGGTGCGTATAGACAAATTGTTCTTAATAGAGCGCCTCTTACCATCTCTACGAATTTACCCTATTTTGATGGCAATCCGAGTTGTGTGGTGGAGAATCCATCGTTGTCAACCGTTAGAGACGCAACGAAAAAGTTGGTGTACGATAGTGATATAACCGGTTCAACACCTGCAACAATAACCTTTGAAAAGTCAGAAGTTTTTTCTGAAGAACAACTAAACCTTGCCATTGGAGTTGGAGCAAATGTGATGGATAAGGTTAAAGTGAGTTCCAATTTTGATTTTAGTGAAAAGAATACTAATTCCAAAGTACTAATTAAATTCCAACAAGTTTACTATACCATAGATGTTGATGCTCCATCTTCTCCATCCGGTTTTTTTGCTGATGATGTTACAGTTCAGGATTTGAAAGATGCAGTGGGTGGTGGCAATACTGTTCCGGTTTATGTTTCAAGCGTTAAATATGGTCGCGTTGCCTATTTTTGCATCGAAAGTTCAGAGAGTGCAAAGGAGATAATTCAGCAATTTGATGCTTCAGTGGATGTGAATAAAGTTAATCTCAATGTTTCTGACTCGTTAAGAAATAATGAAATATTGAAATCTTCCAAAATTACAGGTACGGTTATTGGAGGAGCAGCTTCGGAAGCAACCAAAACTATTTCCGGATTGGAAGCAATGGTTGACTATATAAAAAGTGGTGGAAACTTCTCAAAAGAGTCGCCGGGAGCTCCTATTGCTTATACCCTCACAAAATTATCTACCAACGAAGTGTTTGGGGTGGTGTCTAATACAGAGTATGTGGCTCGCAGATGCGAAACTGTTGATGGGAATGTTCTCCCGCTTAGTTTTTATGGGGTAAAAGGCAATAATGACATTTGCGGACAGATAACTATTGAAGTTGAATATGCAAACGGAACAACATCAGACAAAATTTATTTATACAATAAATCAGTCTCCAGACAAACAGCATTGAGTGTAAAACAGGGAGAAACTGTTAAGTTAGATGATGTAGATGAAAATGGAGATTTCTATTTGAAAGATTGGAATTTAGAAGGTGCGAAAATACATGTGAATGCTCAATTGTACGATTGGGATGATGCCTGTCAATGCGGAACACACCATGAGTATGATACATTTACTCCTTTTTCAACTATTTTATATTATCCTGATGATTTTGATGCTAATGGAATAGCAACTTTGAAAGGTTTGAAGATGGGGAAAGAGTATTCTTCCGGATGTGAAGAGTATAGATCAGGAAAGTATAAGCATGAAGCAACATATACTACTTCTGATTCTGAAGTGAATTTTAAATTTAAGATTTATATACCTAACTAATTACTAAAGATTTAAATAATGAAAAAAGTTAATTTCTTATTCCTTATAGGAATTTTGATGAGTTCTTTGTTCGTAGCTTGTGACAAAGAGGATGTTAAAGAAGATGAGGGTTTGGGTGATGAGCAAACCGAGGTTGAAATTTCGGAACCTAAACAATTGGTTGTTACAAAAGGAATGATGGGTAATCAGTATAACTATAATTTTAATACGTTTTATAATTTGAAAGAGGGAAAAACATTTTCAGACTCAACGATGGATGCCGATTTTGCTTTTTTATCTTTCAATCAGGAGGTGAAATTTATCTTGACTCGCTCCGGAGAAATTTTAGATTCTACAAAGCAAACTTTGGATAAAAAGGGTAAATTTTGCAGTGCAGTGAGCAAAGCAACTAATTTCTATAAACTTCCTAAATCTTTCAGAACGGCTGATTTTGATACGTTAAAGAGTGTGGCGGCATTAGAATCTCTTATTGAAAAAAGTAAGTTATCTACTCTTCCGGTGACTATGGCACAAGGCTATTTTTATTCTGATGAGTATGGCTGGAGCGATGGAACAATGGTGGGGTTGAAAGATGAAGAGGGTAATGTTGGAATCCTTAAAATGGAAGACTTTAATACTACTATTAACGAAGAGGGTATTGAACTTGTATCAATGCGTATTACGGTGAAATATGATAAGCCGGAATAAATTTTGTGCAATACATACCTTTGGATAAAATTCGAGGCAGATTCCATTTTTAGGTAGTCTGCCTCGAATTTTTTATCTGCCTTTGCTTGATCTCTATAATTTAGGATTATTGATGCTATTTATTGTTGTTTATGAATATATCGCGTCGGAATCCATGCAACGAAAAGACCAATAAATAGGATGGTGGTTAAAATCAAAAAGATGTCACTTGCTTCTACCTGTATGGGGTAAGCATTGACGATAAAAGCACTTTCGCCGGTGCTGTCACTTAATTTTATGAAGCCAAAGTGTTGTTGTAATAAGCATAGCGTGACTCCGATAACAGTGCCAATTGCTGCTCCCACAATTGTAACCAACCATCCTTCTAATAAGAATATTTGTTTTATCATGCTTTCGCTTGCTCCAATATTTCGCAGAGTGGTGATGTCTTTCTCCTTCTCTATAATCAACATCGTTAACGACCCGATGACATTGAATACTGCAATCATTAGAATGAAAATCAATATCAAGAAGGTTATCCACTTCTCCACTTTCATCATTTTGTAGAAATCCTCGTGTTGCTCTTCTTTGTTTTGAACATTGAATTTCGGGCCTACTATTTCGGCAATTTCTTTTTTTGCCTCTCGAGGGTCGATTCCTTTTTTTAGTTTCAACTCTATCGACGTTATATCGTCATCGTAGCCAAACAATTCTTGAGCAGAGGTCAATGGTAGGAATGTGTATTTGCTATCTACTTCTATTTGACCGGTGGCATATATTCCGGAAAGATAGTAGTGTTGAATATGAAAAGACTTCTCCGGATTGGCCAAATTTACGTTAGAATTGTGTATGGGGGCATACAAAGAAATTGGTCGGATAAACTGACTGCTCGATTCGATTTGGTCTGCCAATGCTCCTCCTATTACAGCATAGGGTGTTCCCTCTTGTTCTACAACAAATTCGCCCTCCATCATGATAGAATCCGTCGAGACCATTAGTACATAGTTCGGAGAGACTCCCTTTATGGTGGTGGAGGTTTGTCTCTCTTTGTTTCGTATAAGGGCATTATCTTCCAACACCGGACAATAGTGTTCGATGAAGTTCAGGGACTTTACCGATTGAAGTTCCGGAGTTTCCGGAGAGAATGTTTTTCCATCAACCAAGGTGATTTTCAAATCCGGATCAAATACGCTGAAGATGCCGGTAATCAATTGCTGAAATCCGTTATAGACAGAAAGGGTACAAACCAAAGCTATAGTTGCAATGCAAATCCCTCCGGCACAAATTGTCGAAATTAAGTTGATAATGTTATGCCTCTTTTTGGAGAAGAGATACCGCAGAGCAATGAATAGCTGTAGTTTCATCTTTATTTTGTTAAGCCCAACAATTTATCTATATTTTCTAAGTAATCGAGAGAGTCGTCAATGAAAAATGTTAACTCCGGTACTTGTCTTAATTGATTCTTTGTCCGTTGAGATAAATCGTAGCGCAATGATTTGGCACTTTTTTTTATCGTTTGCAGCATCTCATCTTTTTTGTCTGCCGGAAAGATGCTGAGGCGAACTCTTGCAATACTTAAATCTGCTGATACAGAAACAGATGTAACAGAAATTAAAACTCCACCCAATGTTTTGGTGAATTTTTGAAAGATGTCACTTAGCTCCTTTTGAACCAAGCGGTCTATTTTGCTTTTTCTTGTAGATTCCATTATGAATTTATTTAAATTGAATTATCTTTGCAAAGATAACAAGTTTTTTGATAAAATTGAGTTTGCTGTGGTTGTGTTGAACTTGATTGTTTGCAAAATCTGAATAATATATGGAAGAATCGATGTTGAAATACAAGATCGCCCTCTCTATGGTTCGTGGAGTGGGGTTGTTAACTTACAAAAAATTGATTTCTGTTTTTGGTGATGACGAGAGTGTTTTTAAAGCCTCAAGAAAGGCACTTTCTTCTGTGTCCGGAGTGGGAGAAGCTATTTGGGAGCAAATTGCTGCTAAAAAAGTTTTGGAATGGGCAGAAGAAGAGTTGGAATTTCTCTATAAGACAGGTGGTTATGTTATTGCCATGGACGATGACAAATTTCCCTATCGCTTGAAAGAGTGTAATGATCATCCCATTTTGATGTATGCCAAGGGGGAGAACTGTATGGATGTAAAGCGGGTGATAGGGATTGTTGGAACCCGTAAAATGACCCCTTATGGCAGGGCTTTATGCGAAGAGATTTTGACAGATTTGGTTCAAAATCATCCGGAAATCTTGGTGGTGAGTGGTTTGGCATACGGTGTGGATGGGTGTGCACATCGCAAGGCGTTGGAGTTGGGAGCTCAGACTATAGGTGTGGTGGGACATGGATTGGATATGATCTATCCTGCGGCGCATAGAGAGTTGGCCAGTAAGATGTGTAATCAGGGCGGAATTTTAACGGAGTTTCACACTCGCTCCCTTGTCGATAGGAAAAATTTTGTTTCGCGTAATAGAATAATTGCAGGGTTGAGTGATGTGGTGCTTGTCGTTGAGTCGGGTGAAAAAGGGGGTGCATTGTTAACAGCCGAATTTGCCAATTCCTATAATCGAGAGGTGTGTGCTTTGCCGGGACGTGTAGGAGACCTCTTTTCGGTAGGTTGCAACAATTTAATAAAGAGCAATGCTGCGGTAATGGTGGAGTCGGCTCAGGATATAGAACGATTGATGAATTGGGATGCAAAAATTAACTCTTCTTCCTCCATGATGTATGAGTTGTTTCCTGATTTTACTCCGGACCAGCAACGGGTGGTTGATTATTTGAAAGAGCATGGTAAGTCGCAGATTAATGCAATGACGAGGGAACTGGATTTCCCTTATTCCGCTCTATCTTCTCTCTTGTTTGAGATGGAGATGCAAGATTGGGTTGTCTCTTTTCCCGGTGGAATCTATGAGTTGCGGTAACTCCTTTCTGTAATGGACTAATATTAAAACTTTCTCTCAAAGATACCAAAATAAAAGAGAAAGCAACTCTAAATTTTTTTAAATAAAATTTAAACAGCATCTAAAATTTTTAGAAGTTTTTTAAATTTGTGGAAGTGAAATAAAGGTAGGTTCTATAAATTAAGTCGAATAAAATCGTAATTTATAGGAAGTTGCTTGTAGGATTCAACTTAAATTATAAATGATTATGGCTACAATAAATGTATATGAACGTTATTATAAGGCTGATTTAACAGCGAATGGTGTCAAGAGGAACGGAGCTTTGGTGATGCTGATTTCTACGTCGGAGGAGGGGCAAATTCGTTATGAAGTAGCTGTTACCTTCTTTCCTCATGTAGATGAAACAGATTTTGCAGTCTCGTACGATGCCTATTTTTCAAAAGTTCTTTATGAGGCAAAAGGGAGAAGGTCCAAAAAAAGAGAAGCAACCATGCTCGAAGAGTTTCAACAACATGTGGATGAGTTGGCAGAGGCAGCCGGTGGAAAAGTCCTATGGGATTTCCCGTTGAGAGAAGAGAGAAGAGGGTGACCCATCGGGTATCTATTTTACTGCTGCCAATATTGTCTATAAATGTTGTAGTACACTCCTTTCTTTTGTAGCAATTCGGCGTGTGTGCCTGTTTCTGCTATTACTCCTTTGTCCAACACCAATATCTTATCTGCATTCTTGATTGTGTTTAATCTGTGTGCAATGATTAGACACGTTTTGTCCTTTATTAATGATTTTAATGCCTCTTGAAGTTGAGCTTCGGAGCGTGTATCAAGGTTGCTTGTGGCTTCGTCTAAAAGTAAAATCGGAGAGTCGGGAAGAAAGGCACGGGCAATAGTTAAAAGTTGTCGTTGTCCTTGACTGATTTGTCCGCTAATCTCTTTTAAATGTTGATTAAAACCGTTAGGGAGACGTTCTATCAGATGTTTGGAGTGCGTAAGGTCTATTATGTGTCGAATTTCATCGTCTGCTGCTTCCGGTTTGCCGTAGGTAATGTTAAAACGCAATGTCTCTGAAAATACAATTGGCTCTTGTTGCACCACTCCTAAAATACTACGAAGATTTTTGGGAGCCAACTCTTTAATCTCTTGCCCGTCTATTTGGATTGAGCCGTATGAGTATTGGTACATGCCGGAGAGTAAATTGAATAGTGTGCTTTTGCCGGCTCCTGTAGTCCCAACAATTGCAACCACCTCGCCCGGAGTGACTTTGAATGATATCCCTTTTAAAATCTTTTGGGTTGGTGTGTATCCAAAATGCAGCTCTTTAAACTCGATTCTTCCTTTTACTTCGGATTTTACAAGTTCTATGCCGGAGTTTCTCTGCTCTTCATTTGTATTGTCCAATAGCTGAAAAATCCTTTCTGCTCCCACCAATGCGGCTTGTAAACTGTTTATTTGAGACATTAGGGAGAAAATCGGTCTTTGAAAATTCTTCACATACAAGAAAAAAGACTGAACGTTACCGATAGAGATATACCCTTTTAGAACAAAAACTGCTCCGAAAATGGTGGTGAGAATGTAGCCCAAACTATCCAGAACTCGCATCAAAGGCATTAAAATTCCGCTGTAGATTTGTGATTTTATTCCGCTTTCCCGAACGGCTTCATTGGCGATTGCAAACTCTTGATAAACTTTTTCTTCGTTCACAAAACTTTGAATGGTTGTAAGTCCGTTTAGCGACTCTTCCACCAAACCATTCAATCTGCCTATGCACTCTTGTTGCTGTTGAAAATGTTTACGAGTATTAGAGATGATGAATTTACTCAGCAAGACAACAATCGGGAGGGTAATGCCGGTGATAAGGGTCAGGGAAGGAGAGATGTTGTACATAACAATGACAGCCCCTATAAGGGTTAATGCTCCGGATAGCAGTTGAATGAATGTAGCTCCTAACGTCTCCTTAATCAGTTCGATGTCATTGGAAAAATGGCTTAAAATATGCCCCCGTTGTGCGGAGTCAAAATAGTTGATGCTGAGATTGTTGAGTTTGTCAAAGGTCTCCTCGCTCAATTCTTTTGCTATCCGTTGCGAGATAATAGCCATGCCATATTCACTCCCCCAATTACAAGCAGCAGAGAGTAAGTTGATGATTATAAATTGTAGCAATAAAATCTTTAGCTGATGAAAATCGATGGTCGTATTCAATCCGTAAGCGATAGATACGCATTCGTCAATGGCAACACCCAATAAGTAGGGCGCATAAACATTGCATAGAATGGATACAAAGAGTAAACATAAAATAATCAACAATGGTTTGTATTGTCGTTTGAAGTAGGACAACAAGCGTCGAGATGTTTTGCTAAAAAACACCTTTCTACCCTCCGGATGCCTATCCTTTGAATAGGAATATTTGTTATGCATAAACTCTTGTCCCATTATCTTTTACGGCTCTTTGTTTGAATCAGACATGTAGTCATCGGTTTGTGATTGATAAATTTCCCGGTACGTGGAGTTCTCTTTCAGCAGTGATTCGTGCGTCCCGATTCCAACTACCTCCCCATGCTCCATGACCAAAATCTGGTGTGCATTTCGGATAGAATTGATTCGTTGCGAGATGATAATTTTTGTGCCAGGTATCTTGTTAATCTCTTTTAGTAACAACATCTCGGTCTTCAAATCTACAGCATTAAGACAATCATCCAGAATAAGAATCTCAGATTTCCCAATTAATGTTCTTGCCAAAGAAATCCGTTGGCGTTGACCACCCGATAAATTTTTTCCTCCTTGTTCAACACGATAATTGTATCCTGAAGGAGTGGAGTCGATAAATTCTTTCAGCAACATCTTTTCGGTAATCTCTTCCAATTCTGTATGCGAGGCATTAGGTTTGCCCTGAAGAATATTTTCTGCTATTGTGCCGGAAAAGAGTGTTGCATCTTGCATGGCGACTCTAATGTTTTGACGAAGAGACTCTTGAGAATACTCCTTGATCTCATTGCCCCCAATACGAATAACCCCTTCCGTAGTTTCGCAAAACCGAAGAAGTAGAGCAATCAATGTAGATTTACCGGAGCCGATTTCACCAATTACACCTAAAGTCTCTCCGTTTTTAAGGAGGAAAGAGACATCTTTAAGAATAAATTTATCCGTAGGAGCATTAGGGTATCTAAAGGAGACCCTATTAAATTCGATATCACAATTCCCATTGGGGAAAGTGCGGTATGCCCCCATGTTTTCACTTCTGTTTTCGTGGCAGAGAACTTCTCCCACTCGGTCAACAGAAGGAGCCGATTCAGAGATAGAGAGAAGAACTCGTTGAGCCATCAAAAGAGAGATCAAGATCTGAGTTAGATAGTTGGTGATAGCCATAATTCCACCCACGTTAATTTCTCTATCTTCTACCATTATTGCACCCCAGTACACAACAGCTGCAATACCAATATTAAGCAAAAATGTCATAAGAGGTCCTATCAAAACAATCCATTTACTCGCCATTAAACAACTATCGATAATCTTATTGTTGTTTTCAGAAAATCTAATTTTTTCGTTGGCTTCCTGATTGTAAGATTTAACCACCTTTATGCCGGATAAATATTCCAATAAAAAAGAAAAAAGAGAATCTTTATATTCTTGTGTTTTCCTAAAAAATGGATAAGCACGTTTCAAGGGTAGATAGATAGCAAAAAGAAGAATAGGGAGCAATATCAAAAGAACTGATGAAATATCGGCATTGAGGTATAGCACCATGATAATAGCCCCAAAGAAGGTAAGGGGAGCCCGAAATAGAAGTCGCATCGAAGCCTGAATCACACTCTGGATTTTATAGATGTCGTTGGTCATTCTTGTAATCAGAGAACCATCTTTCCAAAGAGTTCTCTCTTCCTGTGTAAAGTGTGTAATTTTCCGGAAGACAGCATTTCTGAGATCCGTTCCAAAATTGAATGAAACATAGCCGGCTGCATAGATGGAGAGAATACCTCCTACCATGCCGAATAGCGAGTAAAGGAGCATTTTTAGACCCAAAGAAAAGATAACAGACGTATCGCCTCCAATCACCCCTTGATTGACTATTTTAGCCATAAGGTCGGGTTGGATAAGTTCTGCTCCCACTTCCACCAAAACAAATATCGGGGACAAAAGAGTCCATTTGATGTGGGGGCGAATAAATTGCGATATCTTTTTTATGTGTTTCAAATTAATTTACCAAATAAAAGAGATGGAACTCAAAAAAACTGATATTAGTGCAAAGTAATGATAAAAAAAGAGTCAGAAAAGGAATTTCAACGATTTTTAACGAATTTAATATGAATTATTTTGTCAATTAATTTCTATTTTCGAGTCAGAATGTTAACTTTGCGAAGATTTTTGACGAAATGGCGACTTTAGAAGACAAAATGGAGGATAATCAACCCACACTCAAAGAAAATATAGCGAAGCTTATTTCAGAGTATAATGAGTTGAGGGAAGATAAGGTTCGTTTGTTAGGTCGTATTGATAGTCTGACTAAGGAGGTTGCTGACTATAAGGAGGCGATGAGAGAGTTGAAGAAGAAGTATGAGCGTTTGATTATAGCAAAATCGGTGGAAGTTTCTAAGACAGAGGTGGCGAAAGTCAGTAGAAGGCTATCAGAATTGGAGCAAGAAATTGAATATTGTATTACACTGTTGATGAAATAATGGCGTAAATGGACGAGCAGTTGGATACCGAAGGGTTAGAACCCATTAAACCTCAAAAGTCTGAAACTTTGGAGGGGAAGTATTCGATTCGTGTTAGGGTAGCAGGTCATGCTATTGGTGTTCGGGTCTTCAATGAGGAGGAGGCTCTTTATCGGAAAGCGGCCAAGTATGCAAGTGAGTATTATGAGTCATTTGCAAAGAGAGCATCAAGCGCAAGTGTTAGTGAATGTTTGTCCTATGCTTTGTTTTCGGTAGCAGTTGAATTAAAGCAGTCGCAACAAGAGTTGGAGGCTTTACGGAAAGAATTGGAAGAGTTAAATAGTAGTATATCTCAGACTTTGTCCGGTCAATAATATTCAATTTTATTCATATTTTTTTGAAGAATTTCGGGGAAGAGTGCGTAAATGCGCTCGATTTGGTATGATTACAGTAGGGCTATCCCTTTGATTATTATACAATTGAGTTTTAAAGATATTCTTAGACGATTTTCAACGATAAAGTAATGCTCCTTCGTCGAAGAAGGAAATTGCCTCCTGATTGAGTTGAAATTTTACGTATCAAATTATTTAATAATATGGAAATTGTATTTATAATAGTTGCATTTCTACTTGGTGCGTTGGTTGTTTGGTTGATTTTGAATACTCTTTTAAAGTCGAGAACTGCCAATATTATTAAAGAGGCCGAGGCGGAAGCAAAAGTCCTAAGAGACAACAAGATGTTGGAGGTTAAGGAGAAGTATTTAACCTTGAAAAATGAGTATGAGGCTCAATGCAATCAGCGTAATGCGAAGATGCAACAGTTTGAGTCGAAGTTGAAACAGCGTGAGATGCAGTTGAATCAGATGCAGTCTGAGGTGCAAAAGGGTCGCTCCGAAAATGATAATCTGAAGGAAAAATTAAATGCTCAAATGTCTGTTATAGACTCTCGTAAACAAGAGTTGGATAAATTGAATCGTTTGGCTCATGAGCGTTTGGAAGTTATTTCCGGATTGTCTGCTCAAGAGGCAAAAGAAAAACTGATTGAATCGCTGAAAGAAGAGGCAAAAACCGATGCTATGTCTTATGTAAATGAGATTATGGAGGAGGCGAAGATGACTGCCAATAAAGAGGCGAAACGTATTGTGGTTCAAACTATCCAAAGAGTTGCAACAGAGGCGGCTATTGAAAATTCTGTGACTGTCTTTAATATCGATTCAGATGAGATAAAAGGTCGTATTATCGGTAGAGAGGGTAGAAATATTCGTACTTTGGAAGCTGCTACCGGTGTGGAAATTATTGTTGATGATACTCCGGAAGCGATTGTCCTTTCTGCCTTTGATCCGGTTCGTCGCGAGATAGCTCGTTTGGCTTTGCATCAATTGGTAACAGACGGACGTATCCACCCGGCTCGTATTGAGGAGGTTGTGGCTAAAGTGAAAAAACAGGTCGAAGAGGAGATTGTGGAGACCGGTAAGCGTACAACAATTGATTTGGGTATTCATGGATTGCATCCGGATTTGATTCGTTTGATTGGTAAGATGAAGTATCGTTCTTCCTACGGACAAAACTTGTTGCAACATGCACGTGAAACAGCCAATCTTTGTGCTATCATGGCATCTGAGTTGGGCTTAAATCCTAAAAAGGCTAAACGTGCCGGTTTGCTCCACGATATTGGTAAAGTGCCTGATGATGAGCCGGAATTGCCACACGCAATTTTAGGTATGAAGTTGGCTGAAAAGTACAAAGAGAAGCCTGAAATTTGCAATGCAATCGGTGCTCACCATGATGAAGTTGAGATGGAGAGTTTATTGTCGCCTATCGTTCAAGCTTGTGACGCTATTTCCGGTGCTCGTCCGGGTGCTCGTCGCGAAATCGTTGAGGCTTACATCAAACGTTTGAACGACTTGGAAAAATTGGCTTTGTCTTATCCGGGAGTTGTTAAGACGTATGCTATCCAAGCCGGTCGCGAGTTGCGTGTGATTGTTGGTGCCGATAAGATTGATGATAAAGAGGTAGAGACATTGTCGTATGAAATCGCTAAAAAGATTCAAGACGAGTTGACCTATCCGGGACAGGTGAAGATTACTGTTATCCGCGAAACAAGAGCGGTAAGTTTTGCGAAGTAATTTTTATAACTTGTATATCACAAAATAGGGGAGCAAATAAGTTTCCCTATTTTTTTGTTTTTATATTTTTAACTAAAAATTTATTTGAGAGCAAAAATTATCATCTATATTTGCAACGTACATCAGCGGATGTAACGAAGAATGTCAAGTTTGGGGATGACTGGATTTGACAGCGGGTAGAGATTATTTGTAAGCATGCAGTGCGCTGGTGGCTAGCACTATAATCTTTGGAGACCAAAAATTTAACTGGCGAAAATAATATGGCTCTTGCTGCTTAATCGAAGTATAGTAGATTAGCTTTATCCTGGCACAAGGTGTTAGGACGAGACTTCTTCCGGATGCCCTTCCTTGAGGCGATCCGATCCGAAGGAGCAGGTAATTCAAGGATAGTTTTTGTATGCCTCGTTGCAGAAACGAAATTTTAGAGGATAAGGTAGTAGTTGGTGGTCTTGGTCTTGCTATTGCACGAAAATTTAGTCAAGAATAAGCATGTAGAAAGCATTTAGTGTCCTCGTTTGGACCAGGGTTCGACTCCCTGCATCTCCACACAACCTTGAGGGTGTAGCGACTGATAGCTGCACTCTCTTTTTTATTTATGATTGGAAGTTGCGAATAAAACAAAATTTTTCTACCTTTATCACTCAATTTAAAGTAGAGGAAATTTAAATAATATAAAATAAAATTATGGCTACAGAATTTAAGTATGCTCCGATGTTTCAACTCGGAAAGGATAACACAGAGTATTATCTATTGACAAAAGACCATGTCTCTGTAAGTGAGTTTGAAGGTCACCCCATTTTAAAAATCGAGAAAGAGGGTTTAACAAAAATGGCGAATGCCGCATTTCGTGATGTATCCTTTCTTCTTCGTCGTTCACACAACGAGCAGGTTGCAAAGATTTTGAGTGATCCGGATGCAAGTGATAATGATAAATATGTTGCGCTAACTTTCTTGCGTAATGCAGAGGTCTCTGCAAAAGGAAAATTGCCACTTTGCCAAGATACAGGTACTGCGATTATCCATGGCGAAAAAGGTCAACAAGTTTGGACAGGTTTTTGTGATGAAGAAGCATTGTCATTAGGAGTGTTCAAAACTTATACAGAAGAAAACTTGCGTTATTCTCAAAATGCACCTTTGAATATGTATGATGAGGTAAATACAAAATGTAATTTGCCTGCACAAATTGATATTGAAGCTTGCGAAGGTATGGAGTATCACTTCTTGATGGTTACAAAAGGGGGAGGTTCTGCTAATAAAACCTATTTATACCAAGAGACAAAAGCACGCATTCAGAATCCGGGTACATTGGTTCCGTTTTTGGTAGAGAAGATGAAGTCATTGGGAACTGCAGCATGTCCGCCGTACCATATTGCGTTTGTTATTGGAGGAACTTCGGCAGAAAAGAATTTGTTGACCGTAAAATTGGCTTCAACTCATTATTATGATACTTTGCCTACTACAGGAGACGAAACAGGACGTGCTTTCCGTGATGTGGAATTGGAGGCGCAACTTTTGGAAGAGGCTCATAAAATTGGCTTGGGTGCGCAATTTGGAGGTAAGTATTTGGCACATGATATCCGCGTTGTTCGTTTGCCTCGTCATGGTGCAAGTTGTCCTATTGGTTTGGGTGTTAGCTGTTCCGCCGACCGTAACATTAAGGCTAAGATAAATAAAGATGGTATCTGGATTGAAAAGATGGACGATAAGCCATACGAATTGATTCCGGAAGAACTACGTCAAGCCGGAGAAGGTGATGCTGTGAAGATTGATTTGAATCAACCGATGTCTGAAGTACTAAAAGAATTGTCTAAATATCCTGTATCTACCCGTTTATCTTTGAATGGAACCATTATTGTGGGTAGAGATATAGCTCATGCAAAACTTAAGGCTCGTTTGGATGCCGGAGAGGGAATGCCACAATATATGAAGGATCATCCGGTCTATTATGCAGGACCGGCAAAAACTCCTGCCGGAATGGCATGTGGTTCGATGGGACCAACTACAGCGGGACGTATGGACCCATACGTGGATGAGTTCCAAGATAATGGAGGTTCTATGATTATGTTGGCAAAAGGAAACCGCTCTCAGCAAGTGACAGATGCATGTAAAAAACATGGCGGTTTCTATTTAGGATCTATCGGAGGACCGGCTGCAATTTTGGCTCAAAATAACATTAAGAGCATTGAGTGTGTTGAGTATCCTGAATTGGGTATGGAAGCAATATGGAAAATTGATGTAGAAGACTTCCCTGCATTTATTTTGGTGGATGACAAAGGAAATGATTTCTTTCAGCAACTTAAACCTTGGTGTGCCGGTTGTAAAAAGTAATTTATTTTGATTATGATATGTTCAGAGGCATTACCCGATTAGGGTGGTGCCTCTTTTGTATGTTGTAGAACATCAAAAATATTTTTTTTACTAAAAAAGTGAAAAAAAATCGATGAAAAGGGTTTGTTTTTTAAACTTTATTTTATATTTGTAGAAACGACATCGTTAGAAGTTGCCTGCAAAAAGTTTAAGAGCAACTTTTGTATAGATAAGAGAAATTATTAATTTAAAAATTTATTTAATTATGGGATTATTAGATTCTATTAAGAACGTATTCGGAGGAGACGACGAAGAAAAGAAAGCAGCAGAACAAAAGGCAGCAGCAGAAAAAGCTGCAAAAGAAAAAGCAGCTAAGGAAGCTGCAGCGGCTAAGGCAGCAGCTGAAAAAGCAGCAGCAGAGGCAGCGGCTAAAAAGCCTACAGACCCTCAAGTTAATGTAGCACCTAATATGACTGTTTATTTCCAACACGGTGCTATTAATGGTCAAATTAAGATTTTGAGCGCAGCTCCTGGTAATGTTGCATTCGAATGCAATGGACAAAGCTTTGTATTGAGCGATGCCGGAGAAAGTTATTTCATGATTAATGGAAAAGCAGCAAAATTTGCAGAGGCTTCTGCAGATCCTGCTAACATCGCTTTTGCTTTGAGCGCAGGTACTACAACTTTGATTACTCCTACTCAAGTTAAGAGTGACAAGATTGCTAATGCGGCAACTCAAACTTTGTTCAAAGGAATATAATCCAATTTCTTTAAACGATGGAAAGTGCGTCTTTGGGGCGCACTTTTTTTGTGGTATATTGTGTATTAGTTAAGTTTAAAGTTTCAGGATTTAGGTTTCAAGTAGGCAACTACCCAATATTTCACCCTGCCTGGAGGGCAGTACTGAGCGTAGCGATGGTAGCCCGAGACAAAGTCTCGGGTGATAGGTAGCACCATGGGAACCTGCCTGGAAGGCAGTACCATCTGTGTTTCAGGTTACAATGCACTGACGCTTATTTAGGATTCAGGCAGTCTGCCACTTGAAACCAGAAACGAACGCAAGTCATTGAATATTTCTTCCTTTATAAAAAACAACTTCCCCGTCAGCTATCCGCCAACGGGGAAGTCTTTTTAGTCTACTTCTATAGGTGTGATCTGTAAATTCACCATTCCTAATAAAGAATTTGTAGAAGTTGCCTTAACATTATTCCATATACTCGATTTCAAATGCTACACGACGATTTAGAGTACGACCTTTAACTGTTGCATTATCAGCCACCGGTTCTGTATCCCCCTTGCCATCTGTGCGAATTCTGGACGCATCAACTCCCTTCATTATCAAGTAATCTTTTACAGACGCAGCTCTGTCTTGAGATAATTTCAAGTTCTTTTCCGGATCTCCGGAGCTATCAGTATGTCCTACAATACTTAGGTTGTAAGTTGGATTTTCTTCCATTACCTTAACCACGTCATTCAAGATAGGATAAGAACGTTTCATGATAGTAGCCTTTCCGGAAGCAAATTGAATACCATTAAGAGCTTTCTTGAATAGTTGTTTTACCTCCGCCTTCACTTCAGGGCAACCTGAATTATCTTTAACACCTGCCAAATTAGGGCATTTATCTTCGTAGTCGTATATACCATCACCGTCGCTATCCAATGGACAACCTACGCTATCTGTTTTTCCGATAGCCTCTTTAGGCGTATTGGCACATTTGTCCAAGTAGTCTGCTACACCATCACCATCGCTATCCAGTGGACAACCGACACTATCAATTTTTCCGATAGCCTCTTTAGGAGTGTTGGCACATTGATCCAAGTAATCTGCCACACCATCACCATCGCTATCCAAAGGACAACCAACGCTATCCACTTTCCCGATAGCCTCTTTAGGTGTGTTGGCACATTTGTCCAAATAGTCTGCTACACCATCCTTGTCGCTATCCAGTGGGCAACCCTTGCTATCCACTTGTACTCCCTTTAAAGTGTTAGGGCATAGGTCTAATTTATCTTCAACACCATCTTTATCTTTGTCTTTAAATCTATCACCTATTACAAAAGCCAAACCTGTGTTGACTCTTGCATGTCGAGTATTAGACGGGAATGTGGCATCACCGCTTTTAGCATAGCGGAAAGGTATGTTGTCCGCCAATACAAATAAGTTGACAGGACCCAAATTGAAGTTTACACCGGCACTCAAATTATTCCATTCTCCGTCAAACATACCGTAGCCCAAGCTTAAAGAAATTTGTTTGAAAGGACGGAAGTTGGCTGTCAGCAAAAACTCCTCCCATGCATTGCGGTGGTAGATATAAGTTTTAGACAAGATACCCAAACCTATACGATTTTCCCAAAATGCCCATTCTGCAGCCAAATGAATTTGAGCTTTAAGTCCGGTTGTATAGGCAGACGGGTTTTCATTGTTTTCGAACATCTCCTCCAACATCTCTTCGTATGGGTCGAAGTAGTCGGTGGTATCATCATTAATGTCGTATGATATACCTTCAAACGTAAAATCTCCAACTTTATCAACTTGAGAAAGGTTATTTTTCCATCTGATGAAACCTAAGTCGATAACACTTGCAGAAACCTTGAGTTCCGGCAAAGGTCTGTAAGTCGCACCCAAATCAAAAGCGATACCATGTCCTTGCGGTTTAGCCATCAATACCGGATCAACGTCCATATCCACACCATCTATTCTGCCCTCGTCGGTGGAGCGGACAGTTAAGCCCGGCATGGCAGCATGGATGCTTGCGTCACCTTTCACCACCCATTCGTCCGGTCCGGAAGTTACGGTTACATCATTAAGTTTTGTGTGAAGATTGGCATGACCATATAAGTATTTGAATTTACCACCCACTTCCAATTTGTCGTTGATGCGGTGTGAGTATCCTAATGCCAATTCTGTGAAGAGTGTTGCATCCGTAGATAATTTATCTAAGTTCCAATCGTATGGTTCATTTTCCATCCCTTCAAAGACCAAACCGAATACCTCATTAGGAAGAACCACCATTGATTCTAATCGATTGGACAGTCCAAATGTAGCATAGCCCTTTTCTTTGATACGGAATCCAAATTCAAGCAAATGAAGACGATACGAAGCAAAAATTCGTTCGTTATATTTCATCTTCTTAAGGAAATTTTCGTATCCCTCGCTATCTGCATTTTTATCAAAAAACAAGACTGTTTTCTTTTCACCATTAACAGTTACGTTTTGGAAAATATCTTCAAACGTAAGTCGACTATTACCACCTCCTACTGCAATAGTAGAAAGGGCCGGCATTCCCACATAAAATTTACCTTCGGGGCGGAAAGAAGGATTAAGCCAATGTTGACGAGGGTTGTAGTCGTTGAAATATAGTGTGTTGCTTAGCTGAGAATACGAAGAAATACTCAAAAATAACACCACAAAAACGAAAATAAATTTAAATAACTTTCTCATAATCAACCCTCCTAATCATTAAGTAAAACGTCTGCTTTCAAGTAAGCACTAATATCTAATTTTAAGTATTGGTTTTCGACAAGATAACACGCTTGACCATCTCCCAATATCAATTCATATTCTATGCGCATAGCAGTAGCTTTCATTAAATCGGCTTGCGCACTCCCTCCTACTTTAATCTCTTTGTTGATAATAGCAGGAGAGATAGGTTCAGACAGATTTGTCAAAGATTTTGCTTTAGGAATGTCGATTTGAATGTTTAGGTCAGGAGCAGTAAGATCTTGATAAAAAGGTATGCCTAAAAATTCCTCTTCAGACATGAAGACAATTTTTATGATTGCATTGAGAGGAAATTGGTTTTCAATTTCAAAATTCAAAGATGCAACATGTAGAGAATCCACTATGTTTGATTCTCCCAAATATTCGTTTAAGTCGATACCTGTGATGGTGTCATAGCCGGTGACATGAGTACCAAAGGTACACTTAAGAGGAAGAACCAATTCCAATATCTCTGCTAAATTGATGACCGCATTTTCTGTGGTAATTTGTCCGCCGATACCATCATGTTTGACGATGTCATTCAAGGTCATTTTTACATCGCCGATAGGAGCAGCCAATGCTGTTTTGATTAATAAACTATCTGTTGACAGATTTTCTAGGTCATACTCCTCTTTAGAGCATCCACTTCCAAGTAAAATCAACGAGGAGAAAAATGCAAGTATCCAACCACAATTAACCCTCTTTCTCTTTCTAAAACTTGATAAATTCATATTTAATTAATTTAAAATAAGGAATCTACAATGTTGTAAAGACATCTATTGTAGATTTAGCCTAAAACCACTAAATTGTACTTTGCAAATATAAATATTTTTTTAGATTATTTAGAAGTTGTTTAGATTTTATTTCGAGCCTGCTTGAGAAGATTTTTATTTTTTTACCTGTTGAAACCTGAATCCTAATTCCATTTTGTTTCGTATAACTCTAAAAAAAATATAAATTCTCATTTTTTGTTTCAAGGGAAGTGTCCTCCCCTTTGTAAAATGAAATTAATGTGTTATTTTTGTCGTATTAATAAACAAAATTTAAATCGATTACTATGTGCATACCTGGAACAGCGATGAGTCGCTACATAAATTTCTACACGGATTTCGCTTTCAAGAAGTTTTTCGGCACGGAGGCGAACAAGGAGTTTTTAATCAGTTTTTTAAATGCTCTGTTGGAACTGAACGGAGAAAAAGAGATTGCCGATCTTACCTACTTAAATACCGAGCAATTAGGATTCTCCAACAATGAGAGACGTGCCGTCTATGATGTCTATTGTACCACCAAAGAGGGGGAGCGATTCATTGTTGAGATGCAAAAAGCAAAGCAAGAAAATTTTAGGGACAGAGCCTTGTACTACTCCTCATTTGCCATTCAAGATCAAGGTCAAAAGGGTACAAAAAACAATACTGTTTATTGGGATTATAAATTGTCACCGGTTTATGTGATAGGCATTTTGGATTTTGTGATGGATGATTCCCAGGAGAAGGTCAACCATTTGATTACCAAGGTACAGTTGAAGGATGACCTTAATGAGGTGTTCAATAAGAACTTGAATTTTATCTTCATAGAGATGCCTAAATTCCGCAAGGAAGAGGGCGAATTGGAGACATTTATGGACAAATGGCTTTATGCCATCAAAAACCTTGGGAAGTTAGACGATAAGCCCACAGCATTAACCGA
>SUWZ01000092.1 GCA_015061185.1 Bacteroidales bacterium | reverse complement strand
ATGGCAATCAAGGGAACGGATATAATAAAAATTTCATTAGACAATTTAAAATATGATTCTCTAAACCCTCGTATACCAAGATCCATTGACACTCAAAGAGAGGACAGCGTATTAGAGTGGATGTTAGGTAGAGAAAATGTTATTGATTTAATGAACTCAATTGGAGAAAAGGGGTTTTTCCCAGGCGAGCCGCTGTTGGTCATACATGATAATGAAGAAGTAGATAAATACATTGTTGTTGAGGGAAATAGACGATTTACAGCATCTCTGTTATTGTCGCACCCCCAAAAGGCACCTATTAAGAAGAATTCAGTCATAGAAATTGCAAGTAATGCTAAATTTCATCCGACTGAACTCCCTGTTATTTGTTTCCCTTCTCGAGAAGATATATTGGATTATTTGGGCTATCGCCACATTACAGGTGTAGAGGCATGGGACGCTTTGGCGAAAGCTAGATATCTTTCACAATTATGGGAGCGCCTTGACCAAGACTTATCCACAGCTCAAAAATACAAAGTTTTGGCAAAACAAATAGGTAGTAATGCCCCTTATGTCCGTCAATTGCTATTAGGGAAAAAGTTATATGATATAATAGAAACATCTAATTTCTATTCCATATCAAATTTAAATGATCAAACTTTTGAATTTGGTACTTTTTATACTGCGATAGCAAAGCCCAATATCGCTAAATATATCGGAATTAACAATGAAATAGAAAATCCATTGCAAGATATTGATGAAACTCATTTATCAGATCTGACTAGGTGGATTTTTGAGAAAAATGCGGAAAATCAAACACGACTAGGAGAATCTAGAAATTTGGGTAAATTGGACAAGATACTTGATCCACGGTATCCTGTGGCTTTAGAGGCCTTCAGAAATGGAGATTCCTTGTCCATTGCGTCTGAATTAACAAATGAAATAGATGAATTAGTTGCGAAAAAACTATTAGAGGCATATCGTGCAATGGAGTTAGTGTGGAACTCTATTCCTAAAATCAATGATTACTCTACGATTGATAAGGATTTGCTTAAAAACATAAATCGTTATGTACAGGGGGTTTATCAAGCAGCAAAGGAAGCTTTAGAAAAGAAAGATATAGAAACATTAGATTAAAACTATGCTTGAAATCCTAAAAAAAGCGGTAAATGAAGACAGTCTAACAAGCACACCCTTGATGTCGGATCCAACTCACGAGTGGGCTGATTATTGCGAGTTGGTGTGTTTGATTTCTTCTGATTCTATATCTTCGGAGGATATAAAAAAGAGAGTAGGTATATCTGCAGACTTTGAACCTAAAGATGTGATTGAACGCTCAAAGAGTCTTAGAGAGGATAAGATTTCTGGGATTGTGGAGGATGCATTTTCATTAATGAGATTAAGGCAATCATTGCTTACGGATATGTATCCTTTTGTAGTCAACGAAGATGGTCAAGTATCAGAGTCCAATGTTAGCTACTCTCATAAACAAATTATTTATACATTATTACTGCTGTCTGCGAATTTAAAATATGTAAAACACTTTAATAATTTTACTAGCGACTTCGAGGTTATATGTTTGTATAGTATGCGTTCATTTTTACCAAATGCTAATGTTAAGTTGTTTGGCAGTAGTAATGTTTGCTCATTGGGAGATGAAGATAAATTTATTAATACCAAACTAAAGCAGCGTTGTCAAGAGTTGGGAGAATTCTTGTCTATTGATATACACAATGATACTATAAACCTAATTCCTGAAAAGAATCTTGGGGATGGCGGTCTAGACATTGTGGCAACTATTGATATGAATGATAAAAGAATTTCTCATCCTGTATTTTTTGCGCAATGTGCTTGTGGTAAGGACGCGTGGATGCAAAAGCAATTAAGCACATCTCATCTTGAGTGGGATAAATGGTTGCATACATATCAAACAAGTATTCAAAATTACATATTTGTTCCCTCATTCTTGATGACAAACGACAAAGAGTGGATAGATAAGACTGATATTACACATGCAATTTTAATAGACAGATTTAGGATTTTAACATTATGTAACGAGTTTGATACTACGGTTTTATCATTGAACAATTTATGAATGTGATTTCTTTTTTCTCTGGCTGTGGCGGTTTAGATTTGGGCTTTGAAAGAGCTGGATTTAAAGTACTTTGGGCAAATGACAATGCCCAAAGTATCAGTAGGACATATCGTAAGAATTTTCCAAGCACAACTTTATCAATTAAAGATATAAAGCAAATTGAAATATCTGAGATTCCTACTAATATTGACGGAATTATCGGAGGTCCTCCATGTCAAAGTTGGAGCAATGCTGGTAAGGGTCTAGGATTTAACGATCCAAGAGGAGAAGTCTTTAAAACTTTTATTGAGATACTAGATAAAATAAAACCGAAGTTTTTTGTAGCAGAAAATGTCAAAGGGATTATGGCTGCAAGAAATAAAGAGGCCTTCGATGAGATTTGTCAATTATTTGATTCTATTGGTTACGATCTGAATGTAGAGTGTTTGAATGCTGCAGATTATGATGTTCCTCAGAATAGAGAGCGGGTTTTTTTTGTTGGGTTTAGGAAGGATTTAAAAATATCATATGTATTTCCTCAACGGTGCAATATGGTTAGGACTGTTCGAGAAGCCATTGAGGATATAAATAAAGATGCTGTCAGTGCAGGCGAAAAAACATCTATAAATGCTCATGAATATTGGGTGGGCGGATATTCATATATATTTATGTCAAGGAATAGAGTGTTGGATTGGGATTCCCCAGCATTTACTATCCAAGCAAGTGGACGTCAAACATCTATTCATCCAAGCGTTCCTAAAATGAAAAAAATTGAAAAAGATGTTTGTGTATTTGCGAAAGGATACGAAAACCAATATAGGAGACTTACAGCAAGAGAATGTGCAAGAATTCAGACATTTCCAGATAGTTTTCAATTTAT
>SUWZ01000091.1 GCA_015061185.1 Bacteroidales bacterium | reverse complement strand
CTTGATGGGTAGAAAAAGAAAGAAGAGCAAATAAAGATTTAAAAGGGAATGGTATTGTTGAGTGAGTTCGAATAGGAGAAAAACGCTGGAAATGCCCGAAAACACTGGATTTTTGGGAGGCGTGGTTGCAAATTGGTTGCAAAAAAGTGTTATCAATTTGTTATCAGAATGATTTGAATATATGTAATGTGAATGCCGCAGATTTCTCTGCGGCATTCTTTATATAAAAATCATAATGTGTCGTCTTTATCGTAGACAGGAATCACCATATTTTCCAACGCATTTCGCAACTGTGGGTTATGAATAACAAAATGTATCGCTGGTGCTTTGTTTTTGGAAATGACCACCCATTTCCCTTCCAAGATACGAATTTGTATATTTTTAAAGGGATATCTGCTGTTTTGTTTTACAGTATAATTACTGTTGTTTTGGCTATAGGTAATTGTTTGTTCCATATGCTCCAAATATTCTGCATATGTGTAAACAATGTCCTTTTCATAGAATATTTCGGATAGTGGTAATAGCATAGGCTGTTCTAAAAATTCCATTTCGCTAATAACAGGTATTTCATCTATTATCTGTCTATTTGATAAAATATTCTCATATAGCTGTCTTTGCTTTTTGGCAAAATCTAAAATTCGTTTCTTGTCGGCTTCCTCAATATGATTGTGATTTAATATCTGTAAAAGCAACTCCTCCGAAAGTGTGTGTATAGGGAGTGCAGACAGAATAGACCTTCTGTTGCCGGGAGTTACTATATCTCTTTCGACAAATGAGTAAAATGCATCCTTTGATTCTATACGGTAAATATCCATAAGAGGAGATGCCTTTGAAAGTATATCAAGTGCCCGTTGTCTGTAATAGGACATCTCAGTTTTATTCTTGGTCAGATACATTTTTCCATTTTGGTGGTAATCCATAATACATTCGCCGGATAATGCAGCTGCGCCGCTGGAATAAAGGAAATGACCAAAAAGTTTATTGTGTACATCCTTGAGGTAATATGGCGAAATCTGCCCTGTCATATACATAGGAATCCAGCCTTCAAGTCCCATCATCATTTCTTCAAAAGGGCGGTTAATATTGTGTATGAAATGAATATGTAACCCTTTTTTGAGGGTTAGTGCAACAGCAAATATATATTTTTTCATAAAATCAGTACCATTTGCTTTGTCCGCCATTGGTGTATCGTCATTGGCAATAAGGTCTTCTTTTGACTTAGACAACACAGTAGCCTTGAAAAAGTCCAGGGTTCCTTCGCACATTTCATCAATACCATAATAATTTTTGGATGTTGGTAACTGAAAAGGAACAGATGGTACCTTCAATTCATCAAAGTGTATACTGCGGATAAATTCATTGAGATCAAATTCATCCAATTTTGATAAAAAGGGAAGGACTACATCCTTTTTTTCAATTTGTTCATTTAAAAGCCAATGGATAATCTTGTCCCTACAAAGAGAATCATTGTTGATTTCATCTGTGGTGCAATGTACTAGCTTTGCAATAGTCACCTTGTCGGACTCAGAACAATGTCCGGCTATATATTTTGAAACATTTTGTGCAAAATCCTGTGGGTTTGATGGTCTTCGTTGCCCGTTTCGTATACGGGAAATATAAGAACTGTCAAAATTTAAAAAATGAGACAAATCTGCAACATTTATAGAAAGAGATGTCAAAAGTGTATCAAAATTTATTTGAAAAAGCTCATATGGGAAAGTTGCATCCTGCAAACAATCCTCTAGTGTTTTTTGGATTTTTTCAACCGTAAATTCAGAATATCCTCTTTCATTTGCTATGGTTGCAATTCCTTGTACAAGTTGCATGAATTGTTCGGAATCGGTTGTAGGTACACGGCTTCCGGTGCGATATCTACTGAGAACAGATGCGGACAAGCCAGATACATCTGTTAGTTCTTTTGCAGTACAGTTTAGTTCGGATATATATGCATTCAGTTGTTCGCTAAAAGTCATAAAATTAGTCTCCTTTTGTAAAAATTAGTCTATATTAGTGTACCATACATTATAGATAAGAAAAGTTGATTTTCCACAATTGTCATTGACATTTATGGAAAGTATATTTCATTATATTGGATATTTTTTTAAAATTATAAAGGAAGTAGCATTTACATAGATACAAAATACATTTAAGAAAGAAGGAATGCAAGATGAAGGCAAAAAGAAGAATTGCGTGGCTACTTAGTTTTTTAATGGTATTCTCACTGATAATGGGAACTTCAAAAATGCAGGTATTTGCAGCAGGCGGCGCAGGAGAAACGGCTACCTTTGTGATCAGAGAATCGAACGGTCAAACGGGAACCGTGCAGTATAAGCTGAATGGGAGTGGAGATTTCACAACTGCTAATAACAACACACCGGTTAATCTTGAAGGTGTAACGTCCATCACGATCAAGGTTATCCCTACAGGGGAAGCAAAAGTGAATCAAAACTACAGCGGGATCTCCGGTACGGAACGAACAGAAACCTTTGATTACGATGCACTGATCACCGAATCCGGATGGACATACAATATCCAAGACAATGATGGAAACATCACCTTCACAATAGAATTTGACAACAACGACGGTACCGGCGGAGGATCCAATCCCGGCGGTGGAGAGAATCCCGGCGAAAATGCAGCTTCCTATACTGTGGACTTTGGAACAGGTTCTTGGACGGTAGGCAATGAAACTGTAACTGCGGATAAAACCGGCACACAAGCACTCACAGAAACAGAAGTGATAACCTTGAGCAACTTCAATGTAGATACAATGGAAGTCAGAGTGTCCGCAGACGACGGCTTCAGTACCACATTAGCAGTTACCAATAATCAGACCAGTATTTCCGCAAAAACGAATGACGGAGGTATTCCGCCCGAAATAACATTTGCGGTGGTATTAAAGTCCTCCGGTGATAATGGCGGTGGAGAGAATCCCGGCGGCGAAGGAGAGACA
>SUWZ01000061.1:9059-14093 GCA_015061185.1 Bacteroidales bacterium | reverse complement strand
ATCTCAACTTTCGGCACAACAACCGGGAGGAATCAAATCTCCTGTGGTTTGGTTTTCGACAGAAGCCGTAGAAGAAAATCAAAGGAACGGAAACTATAAGTGGGAGGATAGAACCGGAAATAATTTGCAGTTGAAAAATATTACAGATAAAAGCGAGGTGATTGTTCCGAGAAATTCCATTCATACCTACAATTTCAATCCGGCTCTTCCTTTCGACAGTACCATCAATGCCGAAATTGATGTTCCGGGAACTGATTTGTCTCAGAAAACAGTGGTGGCTGTTGTTGGAGCAAAGAGTGATGAGGGAAAAAACAACACTTTTCTCTATCAATTGCGAGGCAGGAAAGGTGAAGAAAGACTCTTTTCAAAAACTCGCGTGATACATACTACCAACGTCGGGAAAACAGCTTACGATTACAATCCGAATCTACTGATGAATGATTCGTCCGTCAGAGTGAAACTTGTATCATATTTGGAAGCTTTGCAACCGAATATTTCTCTGTTGAGCAGGATACAGACATCAAAAATCAACATCGGAGGAAAGTTTTCTGAAGCAATATCTCCCGAAAACTCAACTTACAATGAGGAAGATTTGTCCGACATGGGCAGTTCTCGGTTTTATTGCCCTGAAATGGTGGTTTATTCTCGTTTTTTAAGGAAAGGAGAACGAGAGCAAGTGGAGAGTTATATGGCATTGAAATATGGTATCACATTAGATATTGACTACCTCAATGGGTATGGCAAAGTTATTTGGAAAAATGATAATCAATACAAATACAGAGTAGTCGGTTATGGCAACGATTCCTGCAGTGGATTCAACCAAACAGAATCGACCACGGCATACGAAGAGAACGCTTATCATGTTGATGATACTTACCACAAAGGAGACTCAGAGAATCGTTCATCCGCACATAACTTGATTGTGATGGGACTTTCTGATGGCGAAGAGTTTGACAAAGATGCATACGTAATTTTCGCAGACAATGGCGGACTTACCTCCGTTTCAGAAATTAAAGACAAGTTGGATAGTGTAGATTATACAGATACGCTAAAGGTGATGCAACGTATCTGGAAGGTGGTGAATAATGGCGTAGATTCAACTATTTATCATCGTTTGGAATTGGGATACAAAATGACGGCAGATTCAGATTTTGAACGTTATCGTAACAATAATATTTATATGTTGATAGATCGTTCCGGCGGAAATTCGTTTGGAGGGAATGTTGATACAGTGCGCATGGATACAATAGATAAAGAGCGTGCCAAAATTATTTTTGAGGGGATACAATTAGACTCAATCAACTATTTTACGTTTGCCTACGCAGGAATTCCTATAGAAGATCCTGAAGACAACACTTACGATTATGTTTTAGAGTTGGAGAATCCAACCTGCACAGAGTTTGATAATCAAACAAATAATGACGGAAGTATAAAGTTGCATTTGCCTGAGAATGAAGGGGGATTTTATTATGTATTAGAGGATTTGAACAATTCATCAGCAATGCAGGTGGCACACGATTCTATATACAAAGAGAATTTAAGTGCTAATACCTACTTGCTGAAAGTTTTGCCTGTAGGTTCTAATTCAATTGAATTTAAAGGGAGTGGTATTTCCTACATAAACATGATGTTCAACAATAATGGTGGTGCCATGCGATGGCGAGTAGCCAATGCCCAAACAGAATCTAAGGTGGCGTTTATATATGACCACGTAAATACGCTTCATCCCGGTGATGATATTTTTATTCACGGAGTCCGAATTTCTGATGGAAAACTTTACAAAATCTCTGCAGGAGTTGTTGATCAAGATCCGCTTTGCGATGTAAAAGATAGTTCTGTAATTTTGTTGGAACGTTATGTGAATACTCAGGATGGATGGGGCCTATATGCGCGTTGTTTTGTTGATGGGATAATGGTTTTCGATAATATTAACATGGGGCATAATAATTATAAAGTAGGTTTTAAAACCGATAATGGAAACGTTGCAAACTTTGAACTTATAAACGATTTCAATTGGAATGGCTCCTATCCTGATGTATTTTTTAATAAGTATCAAAATCCCCCTACATTTATTAATGGCGAAGGGGTTTATGCCGGCATTAATGGTTTTGAGAGTTATTGGTTGGATTTGAACGTCAATTGCCAAAAAGAGATTTTCGTAGAGGAACAAACCATGAATATTTCAACCGATTTGGATAACAGAACTTTTACAGTTTATCTTACACTGAATCAACCGGGAGAAGTTGTGTTTGAAGTCTTTGACATCAGTGGTTCATCACATACTTACGAGACAATCACAACAACTGCATCAAGCATTAGCAAGACATTCCAAAGTCGTAAATCTTCTGAGTATTTTATCCGAGTGATTGCACCGGACGGTTCTGTATTTGAAGGTCAAACAATTTTGCCATGATTCCAATGAAGAAGTTAATCTGTACATATTGTCTGTTATGGTTGATTTTGATTCCTGTCATGGCATTGTCAACCACTGAAAACGAAAGTTATCTTTTTAAAACCGTATGTGATGATTATGAACAAAGGTTATTGGATATGGATGAATATGAATCGTTTGATTATCAACGCTATTTGTCCTTGCCTGATTTATCAGCTCCGTTTGGTTTTACTCCGGATCATTTAAAAATATTTGGGAATGCCGGACCATCCGACGGCATAAAACTTGTTCGTCCGCCCTACTCCAACAATAGAGGCGAGGCAACCTTGGAATACATGATTGAATTGCCGGCTATGGCTCATGGTATGAAACCGCTTTTGTTGCTTACTTACAATAGTTCTCTTCACTTTGGTTTGTTGGGGCGAGGATGGACCATCAATTTGTCTAAAATTGCAATAGACACATTCAAAAACGAGTCGGAGAAAACGGCATATTTGCTTAATGGATTTTCAATGATTGAAACAGCCTATTCAAATGATTCTGCCTCTTTTTTATCTGCAAATAAAAATGGAGAAATCACGCAAATAGAACGGATTGGAGAAATATCCGATTGTTATTGGCAGACAACTGATTTTAATGGTGTAAAACATCGTTTCTGTTTGATGAAAAACAATGAAGATGATGATGATGAAGAGGGTAAAAAGATTGCACTGTGGGAGACTTCTGATGGAGAAAATACACAAGTGGCAGAATGGTATGAAACCTACGCAGAAAACAGATATGGAGACTATATAAAGTATCATTATAGCAACGAGAAATCCCCATTTTTGGATACTATCTCTGTTGGAAATAAAAATGAAAAAGATGCTCGAATGATTCTCTTGTTTCAATGGAGTGATAATAATGAAAAACCGGCTTTAACAGGATACGGGAATCATTTTTCGATAACGAAAAGATTAGGAGCTATCAATATCTATTTTTTGAAAGATTTAAGTACAGTCAACAAGATGCCGAAAAACAAAATGGACAAATATGAATTGTCTGCATCTTATGAGTTTGAATATAGTAGTGAAAACCAAAAAACTTCAGATTGTTTGATTGGTTTTATTGCTAAATATGGAAATATCAGCCAAACGCACAAATTTGATTATTATGACGATACCGACAGTGTAAAGAATTACCGACAATTTCGTGATGAGTTTTTTAATTTTACGGCAGATAGCTTGATAAAAGATAGAACAGGTTTGATGAAAACCATTCATACCCCGTTGGGAGGATGTATCAGTATGGACTACGATTATTTCGGTCCGGCACACATGCTTGGCGATAGTGTCGCTGAACAGCCTCTCCCTTATGATACATTGGCGGCTTATAAAGAACGTCGGGATTCCCTCTTGATTAATTATTTCCATAGAAGAGATTCTTTGGCGGAAGAGACTAAAGGTCGGTTGGCACTCTCATCTTTGTGGTTGAACGATGCTTTCTCTGAAGATGGTCTGCCTTCTCGAAATAGATTTTCTTACCAAGATCCTATCAAAAACGAGCAAGGCAAATTCTGTGGTTTTGCCTCCGTGATTACACATAATCAGATAAAAAAAGATTCTCTTTATGAAGATTATAGAATTATTGTTAAAGATTATGACACTACATCATACAAGAATTTATCATTTTTGAAACATGTAGCAATAATGTCTCCTGATGGAAATGATACATTATCTGAGACAGATTATCAATATCAAGATTTTACCTTAGATGGAGGCTTATTATCGATTGCCAAATTAAGTTCAAAAAATTTTAAACTCGGGAATTTATCGTATGGATGGAATTATAAGTATGACTCAAAATCAAAATACCCGAATCTCATCGAAGCCTCATTTGTCAATGAAGGAGATAGTGCTTATAACAGAAAGTTAAAGTTCGGATATGCATCAAATGAAGAGTGGTTGCAAAAGTGCAACGTCACTTCTATAACTCTCTCCGGAGGTGAAAAATTTGTAGAGAAAGTTGATTTTGAATATAATGATCACTTTAATCCTTCGTCGGTTTCTCGAATGATTCGATACGTGAATGAAAACAAAACAGAAACGACAGATTTTGAGTACGATGAGCAAGGCAATTTAATTCAATGTAAGTTGCCCGGGAATGAGAATCAACGCATGACAATCAAATATGAATATGACAGAAGATTTAATCAATTTATAACAAAGGTCAGCGACAGTCATGGGTATCAAAGCGAATGGGATAATTATGATTATTTGTACGGGAACCCCCAAACAATCATTGACCGAAACGGACAAAAAATGATTTTGAAATATGATGAATTGGGACGGATTGACACAGTGATAGCCCCTAACGAAGTGGAAACCGGAGTGCCATTTACCATTCGTTACGTTTACCCAAATCTGAGTGCCAACTCCATGCAGGACTCTTTGAAATATGAGGAAATTACAGACTCATTGATATTGAATGTTCCTGAGTATGTTTATAAGAATGAAATTCCGGATTCAATCAAATCCCTGATTAAGGGTACTTTAGGGGTAGCTGATTCTGCTATTATGTGGTGTGAAAGTATCGGTTGGCCGTATGATACATTCAATATCTTGGTGGATAAAGGAGAAATTTTGATTCCCGAGTGTTTATGC
>SUWZ01000061.1:0-8959 GCA_015061185.1 Bacteroidales bacterium | reverse complement strand
GAATATGACTTGTTGGATAGAAAAACCCAAATATCCAGTTCTGTAGGTGATTCACTTGTGTACTCATACAGTGAGGATAATGGCAAATTAATTGTGAATTCAGATGCAGAGTACCATTATACTGCAGATGGCAAATTGCTTCTACGCAAAACAAAAGACGGATATTCAGAATCGTTTGCATACGACCTCTATGGACGCATTACGAATGTGGAGAGGGACGGTGTTTCAATGAGAAGAGAATATGATGGATTGGGGCGTTTGATTCAGGTCTTGGACTCTGCAACAGGTAAGGTCTCATTCTCTTACGATGAGAGCGGAAATCTTGCGAAAAAGCAGGGCCCCAAAGAAGATGATATTGTAGAATATAAATACCAATTCAATCAATTGACGGATGTTATTTACCCGAATTCTCCAGCAGAAAATTTACATTTTGTCTATGGAGATAAAAATGCACCGCATAATCGGGTCGGGTTGGTTTCTTTGGCAACCGATGCGACCGGTGTACACGAGTTTTACTATGGTCGTCAGGGGGAAATCAGCAAAGTAAGAACTTCTGTCATTATTCCTGACGGTCCGGTTGAAACGTATGTAACCCAAACTGAGTACGATTCGTGGAATAGATTGAAACAGGTTGTTTATCCGGATGGGGAAATCTTGACATATAGTTATGATGTAATGGGACAACTCGTTTCTTCGACAGGAGAAAAGACTTATAAATATGACTATTTTAAGGATGGGGCTTATGATGAGTTGGGCAGAAGGACACACTACAAATATTGCAATGGTGCAGAAACATTTTTATCATACAAGGAGTGTTCAGAAAATATAAATCGGATGCTCGTCAAAAATATGGCAAACAAAATATTTTATCAACAATGCAATGGGAATGATATGGAGTATAATGTCTGTTCATTTACCGATAAAACAATCAAAAACTTCCGAAGTTTTAATACATTGGGAGAGTTAATAAAAGATAGTGTGAAGATTGGAGAAAATATTGCAGAGCCTATTACATTTTCGGATGTTAATAACAATATCTTTGTAGTTGATGAAGAAAACAGATTGCGAACATTAGATAAAAATGGCTATATATCAAATTATTGGTACAATGCCATGGGTTACCAATCACTGACTTTGCATGGTGGACAACAAATGGTATTTGTCAATTCTATGCAAGCATTAAATGAGGCTTATTCACCGGCTTATCATATCTGTCTAAATCGCTATTTTGAAAAAGCCGGCGATTCTCTTTATGTTAAACATATTTGGATGGATGATGAAAGAGTGGTTTCAAAGGTGGGTAGGAACAGCTCTTTCGGAAGTTCTCCTACAAGAATTGAAAGAGCCGGAGCAAAGATAGATGGGATCAAATTATCGTATGATTCTCTTTATACAGTGGCTCAAAACAGTATTTCATCAAGATATGAAAAGGTGGATTCACACTATCCGAAAAGCGGGAAAACGTCTCCTTCACAAGCTGCACTTAGAAGTGCAAACATAGATAACGGAAATGATTTATACGAAGAGAATCAATTTTATTATCATTCAAATCCAATGAGCAATGTAACATTATTAACAGATCTGAAATGTCAACCAACTCAAGAGGTGATCATGTTGCAAAACGGAGAAATTGTCTCTTTTAAATGGAATGACACATGGCTCTCTCCTTACTTCTTTAGGAATATGAGATATGATTTTATTACAAATGAATATATGTTGCAAATGCGTAATATTCCCCAATATTTCAACTTTGAATTTAAAAAATTGGAAGTGAATAATAGGTTGAATGGAAAATAATTTTTGAAACAATTATGAGATTTAGGTTGAAAAACATATTAACAGAGATAAAAAAATGCGTAACGATTTTAGTCGTAATTGGTTTGTTTTCATGTGTTGCCACCCTTTCAATTGCATCAGAAAACGCCTCTTTCAGTCACTCGCATTTGTTGTATCAACATCAGTCCGGACAATTGGACGCTCCTACTGCTACTTTAGTTGTGGATGAGGGTGTTTTGAAAGAGAATCTCGAAATCTCGATCTCTTCTATTGCGGATGATGCTTTGCCGAAATTGGACAATGGTTTGACCAATGTTACGGATAGTTTTTCCGGTTATCGTTTCTTGCCTCATGGAGAGCATTTTAGCGGGAAGGGCGCAAAAGTGGTTTTGGGTTATGACCGTACGAAGATACCTAGTGGATATACAGAAGATGATATTCGTACCTATTACTATGATGAAACGCAGGAGCGATGGATTGCCTTGGAGCGTGACAGCGTGGATCGTGCTAATCGTTTGATTATCTCTCGTACTACTCACTTTACAGATATGATTAATGGTGTCTTGCAAGTGCCGGAATCTCCGGAAACGCAGGGTTTTGCTCCAACGATGATGACCGATCTTCAAGCGGCAGACCCAACAGCCAAGGTAGCTATGATTGAGGCTCCACAAGCCAATAACCGCGGTAGTGCCAATTTGAGTTATCCGTTTGAGATGCCTCCTGCCCGTAATGGCATGGCTCCAAACTTGGCTTTGCAGTATAGTAGTGATGCCGGCAATGGTTGGTTGGGTCAGGGTTGGAACATCAGCACCTCTTCTATCACGGTGGATACACGCTGGGGTGTTCCTCGTTACAATGAGATCTATGAATCGGAAACCTACTTGTTAGACGGCGAGATGTTGTTGCAAGAGGGGGTTGGTTTGGCTCATCGTAACCCTAATCAAGGTCGGAAATCAGTAGTTGCAATATTTTATCCTCGTAAGGAGAGCAGTTTTTCTGAAATCCGTCGTATCGGAAATTCACCATCCGAGTATGTTTGGGAGGTGATCGACCGAAAGGGAACAAAATTTACCTACGGAGCTTTGAAAATCAATGAAACCGGCGAGGGTGAAAATGCCAAAAAAGATACAACCCGATTGGGTATGTTGTGCGGTAGTTATCAAGGTGGAGGACGTACTGTAATTTCTGAATGGCGATTGATTCGTGTAGAGGAGATTCATGGTGACTATGTGGAGTATGTTTATCGTCAAGGAAAAAACGATGATGTTTCTTTGTATTTGGATTCGGTGAAAGCCGGAAATGCCGGAGAAGAGCCGCATACCATTGTTACGTTCTCGTCTAATAAAGAGAAAAATATCAAACGCAATGATGCTCGTTATGGTTACTTGACGTCATCAAATGAGTTGTTGGAACAGGTGAATATCTATTTTGAAGGGAAGTTCTTGCGCGGATATAAGTTTGAGTATAAGGATAATTCTTCGTTTTATGCAGATTTGTTAGAGAGTATTTCTCATATAGACAGCAAGGGGAATGTTTTCGCCTCTCATAAATTGGATTATCATGATTTTGAAGGTTCTTTGTATGAAGAAGACGAGAAACATTATAGTGTTAAAAACAAGATTGGGAATTTCTTTGATGGTGTTGGCGATCTGTTTGCAGGAAAAGTCTCAATGATTAGTGGTGGTAGTTCCATGGATGGTTTTTCCGTAGGAGGTGGAGCTAATGCAGGAGTTTTGGCTTTTTATGGTGGTGTTAACTATAGTTATGGTCATAATAACAGCCGCGGAAATATTGCATTGACCGACTTGAATGGAGATGGTGTTCCGGACAGGGTTTATATGGATGGTAATTCCCTTTATTATCAGCCGGCTCTTCTTAATGGAGAAGGTGATAAAAGGTTTGGAGACCCGGTTGTAATTACAGGGGCTCCGAAGGAGTTTTCTCTTAGTACCTCTTCCAGTCATACTTTGAGTGAGGATATCGGAGCGGGATTTAGTGCAGCCAGCATAGGCGTTTCTTTTTCCCAATCTTGGAACGATACAAAAGTTAAGGGCTATTTCCAAGATGTCAATAGTGATGGTTTGGTGGATATTGTTTACAAGGGTGCTGTTCACTTTAATCACTTGGAGAATGGACATCCGGTCTTTACTCGTTATTCTTCTGATACAGAAAATCCGTTGGCAAGTATGGATGTAAGCAATATTCCGACAATTGATGTCTTTAATCCTCAAGTATCGGAGGAACAACAGGGGTTGATCCTCGACTCGTTAAAAAAGAAGTCTCCTTTGCATGATGTGGTGAAGGTATGGCGCGCTCCATTTGCAGGATCTGTTGCGATAAAGTATGATGTCGAGTTTACTCAGGTGCTTTCAGATAAAGACAAAGATATTGAGAAGGAATTATTTTTGGATGGTGTTACATTCTCTGTTCAGCACCAGGAGAATGTTTTGTTAAATAAAAAAGAGTTAAAAAAGGACGAGAAAATAGGTGCAGAAGTAAAGGTTAAAGTTGCCCAAGGAGACTATATTTTCTTCCGATTGGGTTCTAAAGAGCAAGGTGTGGCTGACAACATTAACTTCACTGCTGAGATTAATTATCTTGATGCTAACGGCGAAAAATTGCCTGAAGTGAAGGATGAAACGGGAAATCTATTCTCTTATCATTCTACCCATGATTTTATCAAAGGTTTCAATACCGTTTTTGCGGCGAATGACAGTGGACAAGTAATCTCTCTTGCAAATAATGAGGAATCCGGAATTTTAAAACAAAACAAGACTTTGGGAGATGTTAAATTCCGACTTACCTACGTAGTTTGGGGAAATGGAAGAGATAGTGTGCCGGTGGTGTTGGAAAAAGTTTTGAAGGCAGGTGAAATTACTGAAACCAAACAGGCATTTGATTTGTTTGAGGGAGTTGAGTTGGCAACGGGTGATTCTTTGAAAATGGAGTTTGCGATTGTTTCTGATTTGCCATTGGCAGATGGTGATGTGGAGTGGAATCCCATCGTAAAATCAGTGTTGAATGAAAAGGAGGAGTTGATAGCTCTATTGCCAAGCAAAACAATGTATAATAATTACCTAAACTTGCTTCCGGACTTGCCGTCTAAAGTGGATGTGGATCAATCGAATGAAGACGAAGTGGAGTATCTTGATGGTACTGATGAAAATTTCATAGTGCAGATTGAGCCTCATTTCAACTATATTCAAGATGATGAGGACGAAGAGGATGATGATGATAAAATAACTGAGGCGAGATATTATTTGTATGATACTGATAGTAAGGTTATAATCAGCAGAATTTCTGATGGGGCAAAATTGCCGATAGAAGTGGTGAATGGCAAAAATGTTCAGGTGTTGGCATTCCATGATACACCGTTGCAAAAAAATTCTAATGCTGCAGTTACCTTGATTAGAAAATGGGAAGAAACGGGAGTTGATGCAAATGGTATCTCTTCTACTGAAGAGAAAAGTTCGGAGATTGAATTACCGGTAATACTCCGTTCTGTTTTTGATGAGAACATCTCTCGAATGGGTTCTATGTATCGCGGATGGGGACAATTTGCATACAAGGGAGAGAATGAAAAAATAGAACTTGCTCATTTGGTATTTGACAAGAGTAAATACAATGAGGATGATTTCGAGAAGATGAAAGAAGAGACGGATAATGATAACCTTAGGGAGCAAGTAAAAGGAAAGTTTGGAAGTGTAACGGATGAGAATTTCTTCTCTATGGGTTATGATGTTAAGCAAAATGCCTACATTGGAGCAACTTCTTTTGCATATATTACGCCCACCACCATGCAATCTTCTCGTATGGGTAACGATAGAATCGATATTCGCGAAGAGATTCCTTCCTACGATGTTTCAACGGGTGAAGCCGGTAAAACCGGTCAAATGTTTGCTCCTACGCTACTCTCCAAATCCTTTACTAGTTCTCAAACGCTTACGGGGGGTATTAGTGCGTTTGGCGTTAGTGCCTCTCATTCTAAAACAACTTCAACTACAGAAACTGCCTTCATGGACTTGAACAGCGATGGTTATCCGGATTGGATTTCTGTGAAAGATGATAAAATTGAAGTTGTTTATACCGGTGCTAACGGCGTGATATTTCAACAGAAAACATTTGATTCATTTACACTCCCAACTCAAAAGTCGGAAGGTAGCTCTTTTGGCGCAAATAGTGGTCCGGCTTCTTCTCCTACTAACTCGAAATCCAGTCAGAGCGGAGGAAAATTGACAATAACTGCATTGAAAGAAATAGCTAAACAAAAGGCGGCAGCCTCTTCACCTCTTGCTGTAACGGGTAGTTTAGGTGCTTCTAATGGTACTTCTCACTCCATCAATGAGTGGTATGATGTGAACGGTGATGGTTTGGTGGATATGGTTTTTGAAAATAGTGTTCGTTTGAACTTAGGATACACCTTTACAGATAAACTCCCTTGGCAAAACTTTGGTGCTATTAATGCAAGTGAATCAAACACTGTCAACGGTGGAGCTAATATCAAGATTCCGCTTTGTGGTTCTGCCAATATCAGTGCCGGTGTGAATGGTTCTTATACCATGAATAATACCTGTTTCCAATTGATGGACGTGAATGGGGATGGTTTGCCGGACAGGGTTGAAGCTAATGATGGAAACGAGTTTCAAAAAGATAAGACGTTTAATGTGGCTATCAATGGAGGATTTGGAAAAGAGTTTTCTAAAGATGATAAATTGAGTTTTACCGGTTCAATCGGTCTTTCCAAGTCGGTTTCTGTCACAGAACATGCCAATGGGGGTGTGACTATTCCTGTTTGGATCTTTACGGTTACTCCTTTCTTTAATGCTTCTGCAACTCAGTGCGTCAGCTCTTCTCAAAGCAGTGTGGCTGACTTTAATGGTGATGGTTTTGCCGACTTGATCCACTCTGAGAGTAATGATGAGGTCTCTGTTCGCTACTCTCGTATTGGGGCTACCAATAAACTGAAAAGCGTGACCAATCCGTTTGGTGGTAAGATTACGATCGATTATGAGCATACTACTCCTTCTACAGACCACCCGGGTGGTAAGTGGGCTATGAGTGGCGTGACCATCAATGATGGTACGGGTCTTAACCCGGAAATGCATACTCGCTTCCACTATGAAGAGGGTAAACATGATCGTCGCGAACGCGATTTCCTTGGTTTCGGAAAGGTTTATACTTATCAGTTGGATGTCAAGGATAATTTGGCAGATACGGTGCGTACCAATCTGCAAGAGTTTGACAATTCCAACTATTTTAAGGCTGGGCAGTTGATTCGTACGTTGATCGCTGAGGCGGATACAATGGATAAATTGCGCGAAGAGCGTACGGACTATAATTTGTATTCGGTTTCTAATAAGTCAATTACTCTTATTGAGGGTAGTCTCTCTGTTGACGAGGCTTCTACCTTCTCTGCACCATATAAAAAAGTGGTGACAGCTTATGAATCGTCTGAACCGGATGCCGACGATAAGGTGGCTTTGCCGTTGACAGAAGAGATTTACGACTATAGTAAAAATTATGCCAACTTGATAATTTATACCAATACAGATTTGACAGATGGTTCTTCGTATAAAACAGAAATTGCTCACTTGGATAAGTTGGGTGTGCCAAAGTCTGTTAAGGTGACTGATGGAAATGGTAAGGAGTTCCGTTCGATTACTGCTGAATACGAAAATGAGTTTACGCCGTGGGCTATCACCCAATTTACCCAAAACACTGGTGATGGTGAGGCGGTGACAGATTTGGAGTACGACCATTTTGGTAATATTGCCAAGAAAATTCTTCCAGCAAATAGTACAGGACAACGTATGTTCTTCTCATATACCTACGATCGCAAATACAATATGTATCCTACTCGTGTGACGGATGCGTTTGGTTATCGCAGCGAAATGGAAAATTACGATTATCGCTATGGTATTCCGTTGACGGTACGTGATATGAATGGTTATACGGTGCAGTATCATATTGATGATTTGGGTCGTACCGATACTATCATCGCTCCTAACGAGCAGAGTGCCGGTGAGCCTTTTACCATTGCGTATAAATACGTTGATGCCGGTTCCGACTACAAGAGCCGATATGCAGTGACAGACCATTATGATCCTCAGCATCCGAACGACCCGTTGCGTACGGTTACGCATGTGGACGGTTTGGGTCGCCCACACCAAGTGAAGAAAGAGGCGGAAATCTATGGCGAGGGTGTGAAATACATTGTTTCCGGTCGTGTGGGATATGATGCCTTGGGTCGCGAGGCGGTTGCTTATCACCCTGCTACTTGCGGTATCTCTGATGAGGTTGAAATTGCAGAATTCTCTTCTCAGGTGATGAAAACCTCTCTCTTTGATGCCTTGGACAGACCAACCATGGAGATTCTTCCTGCCGATGAAGCAGGCGGTGATAGTAGTTTTACAAAGATGGCTTACTCGATAGCGACCGATAAGAAGTTGTTGAAAACAACCATCACGGCTCCTAATGGGGATATTTCTCATAGTTATGCCGATGGTGGCGGACAAACGGTCTTGGCAGAACGTTTTGATCCGGTGAGCAACGAGGTAGTGCCGATTTATTACTACTTTGATGCTATCGGTCAGTTGGATAGTTTGACCGATGCCGGCGGAAATACAACTCGTTATACCTACGATATGGCAGGTCGTACCCTCTCTGTGACTCACCCTTCTGTGGGGCTTACAACCTTCAAGTATGACATTGCAGGTAATATGCTCGAAAAAGTAACAGAAAATCTGCGCAAAGAGGAGAAGTTGATTAAATATGAGTATGATTACAACCGATTGAAAAAGGTTACCTATCCGAATCATCCGGAAAATGATGTAACCTACACCTATGGAGGACCGAATGCACGAGAAAATCGTGTGGGACGTTTGGCATTGTTGGAAGATGGAAGCGGTGCCACAGAGTACAGCTATGGTCGCATGGGTGAGGTGACGAAACAACGTCGCACCTTGGTGATTCCGAATGTGGCAGTGGCTACCTACACCACGGAGTGGAATTACGACAGCCACAACCGTCTGCAAGAGATGATCTATCCCGATGGAGAGAAAATCAAATATTTCTACAATTTAGGCGGTCAATTATCATCAATTGTTGGAGAAAAAGAGTATCTTTACCGTTACATCGATTCCACAGGTTATGATGCTTACGAACAAAAAGTTTATCAACGTAT
>SUWZ01000016.1 GCA_015061185.1 Bacteroidales bacterium | reverse complement strand
AGAAGGTAGGAGTTGTTAGTATTGATAATTCAGTTGGTTGGTTGGTTTAAAATATATATCTTTGTAAGAGGAAATGATGGCGATGTTTTTATTGAAAAAATTGCCTTGTTTTTTTATGAGTAGTTGTGTTCATCTGGTTTAGTGCAGCGAACGTTTTTATTAGTATAAAATTGAGAGAGAATGCTTATATATGTTCTAATAACACTTTTTTTAGCTGGGGTTGCGATTGTTTCGAATCGTTTCAATGAACGCAGCCAAAGGTTGTTATACATTGTTTGTGGTTTCTTGTTGCTATTAGTTGTTCTTTTGAGAAATCATGAAGTCAGTGAGGATTATCCAATTTATGTAAGATTGTATAATTTAGCTCCTGATTTATCTTTATTAAAGCAATCTTTTTTTAAGTATTATTCTGAATGTTCTTCAGAATTGAGTTATTCAATTTTATGCAGTTTCCTAAAAACAACAGGGAATTCAGACGTGACAAATATATGGATTATTTTTACGTTGTATGCGATTTTGGGTGTTGCTGCAAAATTGTATGGAATAAAACGACTTTCTAACTTAGAATTTTATTCTTTGTTTATTTACTCGTGCAACCTCTTTTTGTTGCACGAGATGACTCAAATTCGAGCAGGATTGGCCATCGGAATTATATTCATTGCACTTGCAGAACTTAGAGATAATAATAAAAAAAAATTCTGCCTATGGATTTTTTTAGCCTCCTTTTTCCATTTTTCCTCACTATTAGTTTTAGTGGTTCTTTTCTTTTATAAGTATAGGGCTAATCCCATTTTTTGGGGTGTCGCATTTGGCGTTTCTATGTTTATCTATTTTGCTCATGTTGATTTGTTTAATATCCTAAAAATAATTCCTTTAGAGTATTTTCAGTTTAAATTGGAGCTGTATTTAAAAGAGCAAGAAATAAATCCGATAGAGGTAAATTTCTTTAATGTGGCTTTTTTGATTCAAAACTTTATTATAATTGTTTGTTTTTATTATCAAAAAGAGATAGAGAAGATCAACCCTTCCGTAAATATTTTGTTGAATATGGCTTGTTTGTCTTCTTGTAGTTACCTATTATTTACACAAATCCCGGCATTTTCAGTAAGAGTTAGTGAGGTGTTTAATTGCGTATTGATTATTTTGATTCCGTTGTTGACAAGAGCATTTAAACCCAAAGCGTTGGCTGAAGCTGTTGTACTTATAATAGGTTTTTGTATCTTTTATATTTATGTATTTCATTCAGGGATTGTGCAAGATTATAAATTTATATGGTCATGATAAAAAAAATAGACTATTTCGAAGATTTATTATTCTATCTTTTTGCTTTTTTTTGTTGTTTCCCTCAAAAAATATCATCCACCTTTTTAATCCTTTTCGGAGTTGTTTTTTTATTCAATTCGGTAATTAAATTCTATATAAGCAGAGAGTTTGTATGGAATGTTTCAAAGAGATTAATACCAGCTTTTATCCTACTATTCATTTCTTTGCTTAGTTTTATAACAATTTTTTATGCAGATAATGTAGAATTAATTTTTAAACGGGTATTTGAACAAAGGTTGATATTGTTGTTATTGCCTATTGTTGCTCTATTAAGAAAAAGAAAATTCGATTTTTTGGCATTTCTGAAAGTTTATATATGGGGAAATTTTTTCTTTGTGGTGTATTCATGTATGTATGTAGGCTATCAATATTGGGTGGCTGATAATGTGATGTTGCATAGGGATTTTATTGATAATTTTACCCATGTTTGTTGTTTGTTACAACACAGAACTTACGTTTGTTTAAGTTTAGTAATTAGTTATGCAGCACTTTTTTATTTGTTGACTAAAAACTATGTGTCAAAAAGATTTTCTATCGTCTATTTTGTTATTACATTTTTATTTTTTATCCTTAATAATTCAAGAGCCGAAGATATTGCATTGTTAGTTGTTTTAGGAACTATATTATTTTATACGTTTAAACGAAGTAAAATAAAGACACTCTGTGTGGTGATAATAATAGTGTTATTAGGATTTGTAAGTATTAAAGTTTTTCCGGAAAGTAGGTTATCAAAACAGGTGGAGAAGATTGTAGAACAAAAGAATATTAGAGCACTGGATGATCCGCGTATTTATATTTGGGAATCAGCTATTTCGCTTGCTAAAGATCACATATTGTGTGGGTTGGGTGTGAATAATTATGAAAAACCATTAACTCAACAGTATGAGCAATTAAATTTTATGCAAGGATATATTTCTAACTATAATACGCATAATCAATTTTTAGGCTTTCAGCTTGAGTTTGGTATTGTAGGAGTTGTTCTGTTGTTGTTGCTATTGCTTTCGTTTTCGCTATATTCAGAGAGGAATAAGAGATTGTTTTATTATCAATTATCAGGCATATTGTTTGTTTCTCTATTCTTTGAAAATATGCTGGATAGATATGCCGGTTGTGCAACATTAGCGTTATTTGTGTTAGTATTTTCTTGGGAGGACTATTCTAAAAATAAGTCAGCAAACGTTATTGGGGATAAAATATGTTATCTTTTTTCATTTGTTCTTATTCTATTACTTTTGATTACAACCTATAAAGATAAAAGTAATGAGTATGGCTATTTTTTTAATAAAAATCTTTTTTCAAGATTGTCAGAAGGCGAAAAAGTATATGATTTTGTAGAAGAGGCAGAAACTCCATTTATAGATAAATTAGACATTGTAGCTTTCAGAGAATTTGCAGTTCTTAATGTTTTGCCTGAACAAAAAGTATTTTTTGAGATTCAATGTAAAGTCGATACTTCGTATACTGGTCAATTTGTAGGAGTGAGTTTCGAGGATAAATTCAGGAATCCGAAAGGACTTGATCTTTATGATTTAAATAGAAAGGGAGAGTGGCAAACACTTCAATTGCAGATTCCTTCCGGAAGGTCTTGCGTTGTATTATTCTCCCGAACATCTGAATTTAATAGAAATCCTATTCAGTTTAGAAATCCCCAAGTGAGGAACGAAGATAATAACTAGTAGGGATGTGCTTATTCTTGCCAATTTACTATTTAAATTTTATCTAATTATTATGGAAATGGATGTTTTTCGGATGAGTATGGACGTTCCCCATGAAGATAGCAATGAAGTCAGAAAGAGCAGTATTGGGGCAATGATGGTGTGTTGGTTCATGAATTGGATTACAAAGTTACTCTTAAATAAAAATAGAATGATAATTAGGTGTAATAAGTAAATTCCGATGCAATTTTCATCTAAAGATTTTAAGATAGGTTTATTTAGAAAAATAAGTTTCTGTCTAATACTATAAAAATATCCTTCAACGAAAATCGTTATTATCATTCCTATAATACGAGAGAGTATAAGAACTAAAATCGTCATGTGTGAATATAAATAATGCAATTAAGGATAACATATAAGTATCCCGAAATAAAGCAAAAGATAGGAATATCAATTGCATGAATAAACATTTGTATTTGTCTGTATTTAGAAATCTGAATAATTTCGAAATTCCATATATTTAAATTCCAAAGATATAGGGGTCAATGCAGTGGGTAAAGGTAACCATGAGCATAGCCAATATTCTTAATAAAGAAATGTCAAATCTTTTCATGTGTAACAGTTTTTGTTGCCTTTATTGCAAATGTACGATTTTATATCTTAGCACATTTGTTGAGTTCTGTTTTTTTTTCTAATTTTACAAAATAAATAGAATGGAATATCGTTTTGATTCTGTTTGTATTGCTAAAGATTTAGATTATGGTTTCGGTTTGTATAGCGACATATAATGGAGAGAAGTATCTGCGTCAACAGATTGAATCGATATTGCCTCAATTATCAATAGAGGATGAGATTGTTATTTCCGATGATTGTAGTACAGATCGGACAGTAGAGATACTGAAGGTGTTTAATGATGAGCGTATTAAAATTTTTGTAAACGAGAGTAATCAAGGTGTTGTTGAAAATTTTGAAAATGCTATTAAACAATCCATAGGAGAATATGTATTCCTATCAGACCAAGATGATGTTTGGGAACCTAATAAGGTGGAAACGATAAAGCAATTACTTCAGACGTATGATTTTGTTTCACATAATGCAGAGATTATTAATGATGAGGGTGAAAGGCAGGGCGTTGACTATTTTTCAGTAAGAAAAACAAAATATGGTTATTTAAATAATCTTTGGAAAATGGGGTACTTAGGGTGTTGTATGGCTTTTAACCGAAAGTGTCTTACTGATATTTTGCCATTCCCGAAAGGTATTTTGTGGCACGATATGTGGATTGCTGCGATCCTTCACCTAAAATACAAAGGAACTATATCAGAACTTTGTTTGATTAATTATAGAAGACATGATAGTAATTTATCTACGAGTTCAGAAAAGAGTGAATATAGTTTGTTCTTTAAAATAAAATATCGCAGCGTGATGTTATTCCATTCTTTAGGTAGGTATTGGAAAAATTTTTATGGTAGGGGAGAATACACATTGTAAATTACCTTCCCAAAACTCTTATTTTATAGAAATATTTTATTTATTGAAATCTTTTATTACCTTTGTCGGAGTTTTGGGTGAATAGACTCTCTTTGTAGAAGGGAAAGTTGGTTTAGTGACGGCGCCTTAAACATCTAAAGAAAAACATATAAAATTTGTGAAATATTATAGACTTTATGAAAGTCATAAACTTATATGGTGATAGTTTTGTAAAAACATGCAGAGATTTGGCTACTCAAATAAACGAAAGTGGTGAAGTCTTTGACGTTGTTGTTGGCATTCAAACTGGAGGTGGTTTTGTGGCTAGAGAGGTCTATAAAACATTGAAAGATATATCAACAAATGCAACTTATGTAGAAGTGAAAATTCAGCGTGGTGGTACACGTGCAAAGGAAGTTTCACATATAAAAACCATATTACGCAAATTACCTGAATTTTTATTAAATTTTCTTAGAATATTAGAAGTAGAGTTCCTTGAATTAAAAGCTAAATTTATAAAACCTGTGAGGCATGGAGATATTTCGTTTTCTGCTGAAGTGGGGCAATTGCTAAGTGAAGGAAACAAAAATATTCTTCTAATTGATGATTGTATTGATACCGGATATACAATTAAAATGATTAAAGACTATATAGAAGAAAATTTCTCTAATAATAAGGTAAAAACTGCGGTTGTTACAATCGCTCATCGACATCCGATTATAGAAGTTGATTATAAATTATTTAATCGAGTTCTTATTCGTTTCCCGTGGGCTAATGACGCGAAAGAGAAATGAAAAAAGCAGTTATTGTAGATTTTGACGGCACTTTTGTTTCGATAAATTCTTTTGAATTTTTTTACAAAGAATTGGCAATTAGTGCATTAAAAGAAAAAAATATTGATTTGTTTGCTTTTCTTTTCAAACAAATAACGCTTCGTAAATTGCGTTTGATAAAGCATTGTGAACTCAAAAAAAGAACTTTGCACTATTTCTTTGAGAATGAACTGAATTCTTTTGTCCCTGCTTTCGTTAATAAATTGCATGAATTTGTGAATGAGAGTGTACTTTCGATATGTAAGGATTACAAAAAGAATGGATATGCAGTTCATTTATGTACTGCTGCTCCTGAGTTATATGTAAAACCTTTTGTAGATTCGTTTGATGTTAAGTTTGATGATGTGATATGTACTCCTAACCCGCACGAAGATTGTGAGTGGAAAGAGAACCTTTTAGAAAGGAAGAAAGAAACTACTATGGAGTTACTTTCTCAAAGGGATGAGCAGCTTTCTGTATTGATCACAGATCACCATAATGATCTCCCTTTATTATCTGTTACAAAAGAAAAAAATTTATTGGTAAATCCTTCATCTGAAACGATTTCAATTTTAAAAGACAACCAAATCCCATTTGAAGAGTATGGGCGATGATGGCAATGTTACCTTATTTTATTGCTTTTTGTTTTATTGCTAAAATCTTATTGTAGGCTATGTCTATGTTCCTTTTAGTTAATAGGAATGGAATGCTCAAAAATAAAATCAATTTTATGTATCCTGCAAAGTTGGTAAAAAACATTTCTGCTGCATATTGCATGAATATCATATTTAAAAAGATAGCATATAACAAAATGTGAAAATTATTTCCCATTTGTGCTTTTCTAAATGCCCAACCATAAATAGATCCCAGTATCATAGAAAATATGAAAACACCCCAATAGCCAAAATCAACAAAGAATGGGTACATTCCGGAGTAGGTGTTGGTCATAACGGGTTTGTAAATCCATTTTAATAGTGTGTCAACGGGTTCTATTTCTGATAGCCCCATTTTGTATGCAAACGCATAGATAAATCTAAATGTATTTTCTCCCCAATGCTCCGATGTGCCAGGTTGAAGAGTATCAAATGCACTCATGTTACTAAGAATGTAGGTAACAAAAAAGTCGTCGTGTACATCTGAAAACTTAATAGTTTGTCTTAGAGATTGTAATCCAAAGAAAAAGATGAGTAATATTGAGATTCCCATCAAAATATGTTTCATTTTAATTATTTGCTTGAAGTATAAAACACAACAACTAAATAAGAAGAAATTCATAAATATCACTTTGGCCATCGTAAGGAACCCAAATGAAAGATATATGAATGAAATTAATGCCAATCTCCACCATTTTTCCTTTTTAAACTGTAGAAGCTCAAGAAGAAAAGATACTTGCCAAATGACCACTTCTATCCCTCCGTAAGGTTCGTCAAATCCGGTTATTTTACCAAGAGCCGCCAATCTTAAGTTCATAGCCCAACTTCCTGTCCCTCCAATGGCAATTGCTGTTCGGGCAAATTCAAGAAGAGACGGAAAGTATAGTACAGACAAAATTAGGAATAAATTTCTAATAAGAGGGTTAGGCTCATTTAGTCCTTGATTGGGGAATGTAGCCGACTGAATAATCAAAGAAGAAAAACATAATCCGCTAATCCAAAGGAAATTTGAAAGTAAGAATGTCGTATTTAAATTAGGCAAATTATGGTCTAATCCGATGAATAAACATAAACATCCTAACCAAATTGTTGCAGTCATTACGGAAGGAGAGAAGATGTTGTTTTGGGAACATCCTAATCCGATAATCAGCATTACAATACAATATACAATCAAACAATATATCATAAACTTGGCATTACAATACAAAGATAGATATAAAATTAGATTCAATCAATTTTTTTGTAAACTTGATTTTGAAATTTAATGAATATTTGATTACCTTTGTTTGATGTTTGATATATGAAGAGATAGTGTGTTGAATTATTTCTGTTTTAATAGTCTCGAATGTAGTCATAGATGCATGAGGTCTTTTTGCCATCTAATGAAATTTATTAATTTAGAGGTTTCTTAACTTGTTGAAAATAAAATAGTTTAGAATGATAATTAACTTTATAATTCCCAATATTCCTTCAAAACCTACCGGGGGCTATAAGATTATGTATGAATATGCAAATCAATTTGCCTTAGGAGGGCATGATGTATGTGTGTATCATGTTGCAACAATTAAGTTGGCACCCTATTACAGATTGCCTCATTGGATCAGAATTATACGAACATTGGTTTGTTATCCTAATAGTAAACCTAATTGGTTTTCTTTAGATAAAAGAATTAAGACGAAAAATGTCCCTTATCTTAAAAAAAAATATTTAAGAGATGCTGATGTGACGATTACAACTATGTGGGCAACAGTTCTTGAATTAGATTCTTTAGATTTGAAAGGAATAAAAGTAAATTTGATTCAAGGATATGAAACATGGTTTGGTGATGTGACTTTTGTACATAAGTCTTTTTTTGCTAAAATGGTTCATGTCGTTATTTCCGATTATTTAGCCAATGTTTTTAGTCAAATTACGAATGATAGAGCATATTTGCTCCCTAATCCTATTGAAGATAAATTTTGCGTAAAGATAGATCCTAAAAATAGGGATAGGGCAACAGTGGCTATGTTATATTCCGCCCATTCATATAAGGGAAGTGACTTTGGAGTAGAGGCGCTTATATATTGTAAAAAAAGCTTGCCTTCACTTAGAGTAAAAATGTTTGGAACTTTAGATCGTCCAGATAAATTGCCACAGTGGATTGAGTATGTAAAGACTCCTAAAGATGTAAATGAAATTTACAACGGCGTTGCCGTCTTCGTTTCTCCAAGCATAAATGATGGTTGGGATTTGCCTTGTACTGAGGCAATGAAATGTGGTTGTGCATTAGTTTGTACTAATATCGCAGGTCATACGCAGTATGCGAAAGACGGGAATACAGCTCTTTTAGCGCAACCTTATGATAGTAAAGATTTAGCAGATAAGATAATCAAGGTTATTGATGACGATGATTTAAGGTTCAAATTAGTTGAGAATGGAATAAAAGAAGTTGAAAAATATACAATGCAAGAGTCATATAAAAGATTTTGTGAAATATTGTTGAAGTCGCAATTAAAAAATGAGTAGAATTAGAGTTTCTATTTAAGTAACTTAGAAATTATCTAATAGAATAGAACTTAAAATACGATATTATAAATTAATTACTCTTTATTCTAAGCAAAAATAGTTACTACTTATAATTAAATTGGAGTATTTTAGTTCGTTGTCATATTTTATTTCTTGAGGTGTAAAATTACGTTCAAGTAAGTTTTTCCCAATGCCCTTATAATTTTTATATCCGCACTCTAACAAGGAGGTAAGAGTGGGATAAATGTCCATTTGATAGCTGACGTGGTCTATCCGAATTTGTTTATCCAATTTGTTAGATAGGATAAGTGCGCAAGTATATTCTTCAGGATAGTAGGTGTTATTATGAGATTTCGAGTATTCCATTAATTCATCTCTTTTGTCTTTAGGGAAAATAGTGTGATCTCCCGTAATGACTATTGTTAAATCCTTGAAGGCTTCGCAAGTGTCTATTTTACTTAAAAATTTCCCCATTTGTTCATCAACGTAGTGAAAACTTTTAAGATAATTTTGTTCGTATAGAGGCATATCCGGATCTGGGGTAAATTTTGATTTCCATGCCACAGATTCAAAATTGGCGTGAGTTGATAGTGTTAGTAATTGAATTACTTGATATTCGTCCTCTTCTATATATTTTATTAGTTCGCTAAATAAAATTGAATCATCTTCACTGAGGCATACATTATTTGTGTATCCATAGGCTGTACTCATGCCAACTTGATTCCAAACATCTAATTTATGAGGAACCATGCAAAGAGATTTCCCTTTTGCTAATTTGCTTATTGCCGGATAAGTGTTATTGGGATATCTGTAGCATGTAGCTCCATTATAAAGAGGTAATAGTCCTGTATTAATAATTAGTTGTCCATCTGCAGACGAACCTTCTCTAATTTGAGATACAACTTTTGATGCATATATATAGTTGTGTTTTTCCATAAAATCCGATAGATTAGGCATCGTATTTTTGTTTAATACCCAACTTTCCATACTTTCGACAAGTATAATTATTAATTTTGAATGAAATTTTTTTGATTCAGAGATGTCTGGTTGAAATCCATATTCCTTCAGTTCATTAATATCTGTTGAGGTTAATTTTATTGTTGTCTGATTTTCTTTTTTTACCTCTTTTAATATGATTAATTCGTTTATTAAATTATGTATTGCAGAGAGTGATCTTTCATTATTTCTAAATGCAATTCCACCGAGAAGGTTATCAGAAGACTCATGCTTAATAAGCCCCGTAACTTTATAAAAATTTGTTGGTTCTATTCTTAATTTGGGATTCCAATATTGTTTTTCTGATATGTCGATATAATGAGAGAGAAAAGCGAGTGGATATAAACTTATCATTGCGCAGATAAAAGTGGGAATTTCTATTTTTTTATTCTCTATGAATAGAAACGGGATTAAAGTACAGGAGAATAAAAAAGGTAGAATGTCGGTTGGAAGTTTTATGAACAGAAAAATGCTATTCCAAAAGCCATCCATATTACCTATCAAAGTGAGAGACAAGGCATCGATAGTAGATTCTGTATGTCGAAAGTATATGAAGTTGGCAAAAATCCATATATCAATTATTAGCGATAGCATGATAGCATACCATGTGCTTTTTTTCTTTAGTAAAAGAATTGGACTCCCAATAAAGATTGAAATTATGATTTTTGGGAGATGTGAGGACAGGAAATGAGTATTTATTTCGGAATATACTACATGTTCAAATAGAATGCACTTTAAATAAGAAATCACTATAAATGTGAAAAATAAAATAATTGTAGCATTCTCTTTTATCGTTTTATATATATATGTCATATTCTATTCAATTTGTATCTTATTGGTTGACAAATAACCCCATTGCTATCTTCTAAATAGAATTCAATGTGATCATAAAGTTGTCCATCACTATTTAGTAAAAAATTTTCATGAATTATGAATTTAAAGCCGATGTTGTTAGTTTCTGACATACCTAAAGCCGATGCAACATCTTCTCTTTCAAAAAAATACGATGGAGTGAATGTATTATTGCCTATTGCTATATGGAGATTCTTACAAGGTTTTCTATTGTCAATATCAACAATCCATCCATTAATATGGATTTCTCCTTTTTCTATAGATATTGTTTTATTTTCCTTATCAAGGATTCCATTGTCTATATACTCTAAGTTTAATCCTTTGTTCCAATCCGTAGAGATAATATCCCTAAATAAATTCTTTAGTTTGTTATTTTTGTATATCAGTTGATATTCAACCACTGAAGATATAGTCTCTTTCTCATGATTCATTAGGTGAAATCTTAATTTATTGCAGTATTGTCCGTTCTCGTCTTTAAGTAAAAAACGATCAAAATAAAATAAAAATCCAATTTCGGAAGATGATTTAATTTTAAATTTCTTTTGTATTTCCGGCATAGGCAAACCATATATTCCCTTTACATATTTATTATTAATTTCCATGTAAATATCATCCACAGGTTGGTTTTCTTCCGTATTTATTGCCCAACCATAGAGTGCGATAGAGTCCCCTTGTTCTATAACAATATAACTCCCATCATTGGAATTTAATGCACTTCCCATTATGTTAATACCTCTATTGTGACTCATGTTGGATGTTATTGCTACAGGATAGTCTGGGCGTTCATCTTTAACATTATCTTTCGTAATAAAGTAATTTATTTCTTTTTTATTTGAGTTTTGATTAAGTACGCAAATAATTGCGACAATAGAAACTAAGACAACCAAAAATGTCAAACATTTTATTATTGCATTTTTGTACATATTCGTAATCTTTATTTTATGTTAGAAATTCTTTTTTATATTGCAAAGAAATAAAATTTTTATCAATACAACAAGGTTCTGTGTCAAAGTTTATAGAAATGGCACTTAAGTTAAAAGCAAAATAATGTATTTTTTTTAAAACTTTCTTAAATTTGATATATTTGTTGTAATTTTGTCTGTCCCGATAAGTCATATTATGATTATGGATTTATTTGCTTTTACCGTATATAGTAAATTTTATTTTTTATATACCTTGTTATGTACTAGATTATGTGGATGCGATATCACTTGTAAAACTATTGTTTATGATTAAAGATTCTTTGAATAATTATTGTAGGAGAACATTAATTGTGTTTTTGTTCTTTTGTGGTTGTGCATATTCATTACATATTCAAGCATCTCTTAATTTGAGATTTAATCACTATACACCAAGTAATGATTTGTATGTTGATTATGATAGTAATAATGAGATTTACTCTTTTTATACTATAGGTTCCGACCCTTATGTATTTATTGCTCCTCTTAGTCGTAAACTTACAGAAAAAGAGACGATTTTCTCTTTTGAGTATAAGTGCGATTCGGTGATAGATTATTTGAAAATTTATTATGGTCAGTACAGTTCTGAAGTTAAATCATCTAAGTTTTCAGGTTTAGAGCCAACTTCTGAATGGAAGTTGATCTCTCTTAATCTCACTTCCGATTTAAATGTTTTTAATTGGGGGTATAAATCAAATGTACTAAGAATAGATTTCGGAGATTGTTCTGGAGTTTCATTTCAGATTCGTAAACTGCATATTCATTCAAGTGATGGTCAAGATTTTTATCAAGAAGATATAAATAAACCTACATTTTCAAATTTGATAGAGACTGGTTTACCATTGTTAAGTATTGTTACAGTTAATAATGAAGAGCCAACATGTGATTTTATAGAGGCTCCTCAAGGCTTTTTAGGAACTACCGTAACTAATGCCTCAAAAGTGTCAGGAAGGATTTCAATCTATCACCATGATTCATTAAATACGGTTTTCGATAGTGGAGATCATGGTATGACGATAAAAATCAGAGGCAATACTAGTGCATATTTTATCAACAAAAAACCATATAAAATTAAACTTACTGCTAAAGCCGATTTATTAATGAGAGATGACGAACACGCTGTTTTTGATAAGAATTGGATTTTAATCAGAGATGAGGAACTAAAAGCATTAGCAGGATTTAAATTAAATGAATTGTTAGGGTTAGAATGGACACCAGCATTTAGCTATGTAAATGTACAAATTAATGGGAATTTTAAAGGTGTTTATTTATTGTTGGAATCTGTTGAAAGGAATCAGACAGGGCGAATCAATGTGGGCAAAAATGGCTTTATTTTTGAGTATGATGCTTATTGGTGGAATGAAGATTTTTTTATACAATCAAGTGATGACTCTGCGATGAATTATACTGTAAAATATCCAGATTCAGAGAAATTGACTACAGATGAAATTAATTATTTAACAGACTTAATATTAAATTATGAATCTTCACTATTGGATGGGACGTATGACGAATATATTGATGTTGAGTCTTTTGCACTATGGATACTTGGACATGATATTTACGGCTCTTATGATTCTGCGGGAACAAATTTGTTTCTTTCTAAATATGATAATACAACAAATTCAAAAATTAAACTTACAACTCTTTGGGATTTTGATTGTGAAATGATGTGTGGGGATGATTGGTCTCGAAATCATACTATAACTAGATGTTTTAAGAATCTTTTTAATAGTGATAATCCGAATTTTAGAAATGTTTATTTTCAAAAATGGAACGAGTTAAATGATACCATTTTTAAAGTTATGCCTGAGTTTTTAGACACTTTTTCTTTTTCTTCGGAAGGTAAGGGGCTTAATCAGTCTATTATTTATGATAATTATTTATGGGGAATTTCTAATCCCTTGGTTGACGAATCTGTAAATAAAATTAAAAATTGGTTTTCAAGTAGAAAGCAATGGTTGGCTAATAACATCTCTGATGAAAATAGTGTAAAGTATCGTGATATAATTGATAATTCTTTAAGAGTTTATTGTAAAGACTCGTATCTTTATGTTGATAAACTTGACAATGAGATGGTTTTTGTGTATTCAATGTTAGGTGAAAGATTGTATGGTGGTCATGATTCTGTAATTTTTGTTCCTACCAAAGGGTGCTACATAGTGCATGTTGGTGATAATTATTGTAAAATTCTTGTTAAATGAAAGTTTATTATTCGTTAAAGATGAGTTTTATTAATTCTTTTCTCGGAATTTTTGAAATTATCTCGAGAGGTTAATTAGAGTAAGAAGATAACAGACTGAGCTCTGTGACCGATAGACAAATGGTTAGTCGCCTAAATATATCAAATAATTTATCTTCAACTCAAAACTCACCTTGAATCTATTTTTTTTAGTGAAATTTTAATATCGTTTTTATGGAAATTCTTAAGAAAGAGAGGGATTGTCATTATGAATTAATTAGGCTTTTAGCCTGTTTTTTTGTATTAGGGGTTCATACAATGTGGATAATAGCACCCGATATGGGCATAAAAGGACTCTACACAAGAATGATTGATACTATTTTTGTTTTATGTAATCCTATTTTTTTTATGATAAGTGGGAAATTTGCATTAAATCAGGACGATTATGTAGATGATATGCAGTACGTTCGGTTCTATATAAAAAAAATAGCCTATTTGATATTACCTCTTCTCTTCTACATGTTTCTACTCTCAGCTCATAATTTAAAAACGGAAACGGGGTCTTATTCTGGATTATTTCATCGTTTTATTGTTGACTCTATTTCTGGTCATTCTGTTTCTCATTTCTGGTTTATGTACGTATTAGTAGGTAATGTGTTGATGTCTCCATTTACATCCAAAATTTTTTCTTCAATCTCTCGTTTTGGCGCAATTATTTTTATTTCTATTTTATTGCTAACTAATTGTGCTATAGCATATTCTCCCTATTTGTTTTCAGTCCCGTTTTCGGCTTGGATAAATCCATTTGTTGGTTGGTCTATGTATTTTTATTTGGGAGCATGCGTGGAAAAAATATTTACCGATAAACAATCTATTAAATTAATTTCGATATTGGGATTAATTGGTTTTTTGATAATCATTTTGAAAAAATATGAGTTCTCTTATCAAAATCATATTCATGATTATATGCCATCTTTTACATTATTTTCGCTATGGATATACGTTTGGCTAACTCGCTTGAAATTTTCTTTTTCTGAAAATACAGCCTATCTTATTCGTTTTTTCGCAAGTCAATCTTTTGGAATTTACCTCATTCACTTTCCTATTGTATTTATAATGCAAGGTCATTTTAAATGTCCTACGTGGTGTCCCGATGTTCTATTTCAATACGTTTATATCATTGTTATTTTTGTAATTAGTTTTATTTTTAGCTTAATTGTGAACACTTTAATATTAAAACCAATTCAAAAACAATGCGATAAATTAATTTTATTAACTAAATAGTTGTCATTTCTCACTTCTTGTCTTATACACCACAATTCCCCCAGATAGCAAAATTTCTAATATTTGGGCGATTATCCACGATGTGGCTGCACCAAAAATACCGTATATGGGTATGAGGTATAGGTTGCATATAATGCAGATGCAGCCTACTGTAAGTCCTACGATAGGAGCAAAACGTGCGTAACCTAATCCGTATAAGCCTTGCACGGTGAACATGCTTGCCATGATTACTAAGGTGGGTAGCGCAGAGAAATATTGTAATAGTGGAATGGCTTTTAAGAATTCTTCTCCCAACATTATTTTAACTAATATAGGACTGAACAAATAGCAGCCAAAACTAACTACAACAGAAAGTAAGAATACGTAAAATAGCATTTTTTGATAATATCTTATTCCGCTATCTTTAGACTCTTCTATCTTCCTACTGATAGATGGGAATATGGCTAAATTTATAGGCATGCTTGTAACCATCAATATGGCCATGATAATTTTATGGGCACCGGAATATATACCTACGTTATAGTCATCCATAAATAGACCTAGTATGGTTATATTAGCAGTTGTATATAGAGTGGCAAACAGTGAATTTAAAAAAATTGGGAATCCTTTTTTACTTTCATGAATTACCCCTTTCTTGTTACTGCAGAATTGCAAATTGTATTTTTTTACGACGTAGATGAAGGATAATATTCCAAATATTGCGTACGAGAATGAAGGCATGGCAGCATATATAAGGTAATCATCGGGCGTGTTAACAAAAAATATAGATAATCCCATTCCAAATACTTTGATTAGAAAGTTTATGATAGCCATGGATTTCATATTCTCAATACCTTGAAAAAACCATGTGGGGAATAGGGTAAAACCTATGTTGATGCTGAATAATATCAAATAGAGTTTGTAATCTTCTTGAATTTTTCCCCAAAATAGAGAAAGGAGTATAAACAAGAGAAAAGAGGATCCTAATAGTATGAATTTGCAAATCATTACATTCCAAAATGTAGCTTGAATTGATTTTGGATTGTTTTTGTTTATTGCAATTTCTCTTGTGGCAGAGTATTCAAATCCGTATGTAACAATTATAGTAAAATAGGAGATAATGTTTTGAGCATAACTTACTACACCAAATTTGTCAACTCCTAATCCCCTTACAATAAAGGGTATTACTATTATCGGAATAATGTAGTTGGCAATTTGTAATATACCCAATGAAGCCATATTTCCAAAAATTCCGGAGTTGTTTCTGATCTTATTGATAATTATTGACATCATTTATCTTCAATTAGTGCTTCATAAGCATTGATTACTTTCCTAAATTTTTCAGTTGCGTATGTTACTTCACTTTCTGATGCATTGATTAGTTTGTCCGGATGGTACTTTCTGGCTAATTTTCTAAATGCTTTTTTTATCTCATCTTGAGACGAATTTTCAGGAATGCCCAATTCGTCGTATGCCCATTTTTTACTATTGTATGGTTGTTGAGTTTGGGTTCGCTGATACCTATGGTTATTCTGTTCTTGGGTACGTCTCTTCCAATTGTTTCTATTGCGAATGTACAATTGCGAAATTGCTCTGAAATCTTCATGTCTTATGCAGGAAAATCGGGCAAATAGTTGGATGATTTCAAATTCTTTTTGGGTAATCTCTCCTTGTGCGTATGCAATTTTAAACAAGACAGACAATACGCTTAGTTTTCCTTTGTAATTTACTGTTTGATTAATCCTAAGGCATAAAGGTCTGATATCCTGTATCTCCAAATTTCTTTTTAAAACAGTTCTTAGGTATAGTAATAATTTTTTACTGACATTCTCATTGTAGTTAGCTAATAAATATTCTTTGACTACATTCAATTCGCTTTTGGTTAACTGCCCATCTGCTTTCATTGTTTGAGCAATTAATTGTATAATCGCTTTTTGTGACAACGTGATTTCTTCCTCTTCATTTATTGAAGAGTAATAAAAAGCATAGAACAATAATAATCCTATTATAGGTGTCAGTACAAAAAGGCTCATTGATGCTGTAATTAAACAAAAATCAATTATAAAGATTGGTTTCTATTTTAGCAAGAAGGTGACTCCTCCTAAGATATTAAATCCTTGTTTTGTATAACCATACCACTCTTGATATTCGGTATTAGTTATGTTGTCGAGATTTATGAATATATTCAACCAATTCAATATATTCCAATCCGCACCAAGACTTAAATTGTGCGTATTGTTTAATTTGATTGCATTGTTATTTATTAAAGCATATCTACCGGCTTCGAACGCATAACATAAATTAACTCGTACATCTTTTGTAATTAGATAGGATGAGTGAAAATCTAGAATCCAATTAGGTCGATGCCATGCGTATTCATATTTAGACAATGACCATTTGTTAAATTTAGCTCCTAAGCGGATGTTTAATCGTTCATTCCAATCGTATGCTAATTTTGCTGCAGCTTCAAACACTCCGGCATTTTCTTCGTAAACAGCATCGAATTGATTAAGAATTAGAGAGTCAGGAGAGAGTTTATTTACAAAGAAATAGGCATTGTTTATAATTTTGTATCCAGCTCGAATGTTAAAATCCAATCGTTTCGCAAATTTAAATTTAAATCCTGCATATACATCAATTGGTATGTAAGTATCTTCTAATCTTGTGTCTGATGCGATATATTTATTTTCTTCTATTGTGTTGTAGTAATTGTTGACAACATAATCTCCAGTTACTCCTGCGTATAAATATACTTTCTCTTTGGCGATTCTTACATCTGCGTATATATCAGGGGTTACAGCTCCTTTTTTTCCTTGTCCAATGCTGAATGACCCTTTTACTCCGATTATAATCTTGGCAATCTCGTTGTGGTAGGTGTAATGAGGGGTAAACTTTAGCATGGTGTAGCTATGCAAATTTCGATCCTTAGAGTAGTTAAACATGTCGTTACTCTCCGGTCTATCCATTATGATATTATGCATATTGAAATTAATTCCGAAAGAGGATGACTCCATGCGATACTCACCATTCAAATCTGTAAAGATGCTATGTTCTTTCAACTCGTTTCTATTGGAAAATAGGCGATAGTTTGTTTGAAAGTCATATTTCCATTTAGATATATAATCTTTACTTTTGAAACGAACATTGGCTGCCAATTTAAAAATAGATTGTTTATTGGAATCATTGTTCGTTTTGTGTATTCCGGACCTGGCTAATTCATCTATAGCAGCGTCATAGCCATAATATTTAAAGAAATTATAATCAGCCTTTACAAATGAACTTAATTCTTTATTTTTGATATTTCGAGAATAAGACAATTTGGCTTTATTTCTATTTGTTGTTGCTTGCGATTCAATATTTTCTGGCAATCCGGGATAAGATTCGGGTGTCAAATCAATGTAGCCAAACGAAGACTTATGTAACAAAATTAAGTTTAAGTCGTTTCTTTTATTTTGAAATATTGGGGTGTAGATTTCGCCTAACGCAGATGCATAATTACCGCCTCCAAGACGTATCATTCTCTTATTATAGGCTTTGCTTTGTTCTTTAGCGGGAAGAGCATAATCTAAGGGTTGTATCTTGCTTGCTTCAAGTGTTATCGGAGAAGTCCAAACGGAGTACGAAGAGGGTTTCTTTTCGCTTTGTATATCCTTTAGTTCCGGCATAGTGTTGATTTTGCCGGCATCTTTAATTACGGGATTATATTCTTTTACAATCTCTATATCTTTTGTAATTGTGGTGTCGTTGGTTGCATCTCTTTGTGCAAGCACGATAGAATTAGAAAAAGATATAATAATGATGGATAATATTAACCTTTTCATATTTGGAGAAACTATTTATTCATTTACAATTTTATCAAACTCTCTATTTTCAATTTCGTCTAATCTCATTTTTATCTCGGATGCGATATCATCCTTTCCTTTATAATTCTCTCTAACACTGAGAAGATATTGTTTTGCTTCAAAATCTTTTCCTTGTTTCATATAGATGTCTGATAATAGGATAAAACTTTTTGCTAACCAATATTGATGCGGAGTGTTCTTTTCAATAAATTCAAAAATCTCTTTTTCCGCACTTGCTAAATCTCCGGAATTGAAGAAGTATAACTCTATATTATATTGAGCTTCTGCGCCATACTCGTCTAAGCAATTTTCAGACAATGATTTAAAATCATTAAATGCTTTTGCGGAGTCTCCGTTTTGATTATATGCCATTGCGCGAATGTAGAGAGCTTCTCTAATTAATGCAGGATCGAGAATCTTTCCATTTTCAATGATTTCAGTTGCTGCTATTATTGAAGCCTCTGTATTGCTTAGTTGATTGTGGCAACGCAGAATACCAATCTTTGCATTTTGTTTGTTTTCCGGATTTTGACTTATGCTATCTAATGTACTCATTGATGAAATTGCATTGTCATATTCTTTTAGGTCGAAGTAAATTTCTGATAATCTTAATAGAGCTAACTCTCTATCAGGTGCTCCTAAATTGCTTGCGATGAATTTATATTCATTTATTGCATTTGTTTTATCATCGATAGCAAAATAACTATTAGCTAAATTCAACTTAGCATTGTATGTAAATCCTCCATTTGAAAATTTTTCTAAGTAATTTTTTAAACTGGAGATTGCATCATTGTATTCTCCTTTCAGAAATTGTCTTTCTGCTGCCAAATAAGTTAAAGAGTCTTGTTCTGATTTTTTAAAAGAAACTAATCCTCCTAATGATTCCACATAGTCTGCATACCCTTGAATGTTATTTTGTTCAAAGTAAATCGTTTTTAAACTTTCTAATGAAGTTTTTGCTTCTACGCTTTGAGGGAAGAAGTCAACAATCTCTTTATAACATTTTATGGCATTGTCGGTTTGAGACATTTCATCGTATAACATAGCTGTTTGTAGTTTCCCTTTCCGACTTAAAACGCTATGAGGGTAATCCTTAGATAATTTTGAATATAAATCTATGGCCTCTTCTTTTTTTCCTAACATAATGTAGGCACGTCCAATTTCATATTTTGCATCAGCAATATATTCTGATTGAGGGAAAGTTTTAATCAATTTTTCTAATGTTGATATTTTCTTAGGATAATCTTTTTGCAATCCTTGTATAAAACCCTCTTGAAAGCATGCGTAATCTGCTCCAGGACCATTAAGAGCATACACTTTGGCGTAATTTTGGGTTGCATTCTCAAAATTACGTTGATTGAAATAACAATCCCCAATTCTATTGGTTGCGTCTGCAATTAATGTTTGATTTTTACTCTCCAAGTTAATGTATTTTCTAAACCAAGTTAATGCTTTGTCGTACTCTTTTTTTGTGAAAAAACTGTATCCAACGTTATAATGCGCTAAATTAAATTCGTCACAATTTCTTGCTCCTATAGAGTTGACAAACGTTTCAAAGTCTGTTGAGGCTTTTGTATAATCCTTTAATTTATAGTAGGCTTCTCCTCTCCAAAATAGTGTTGAGGCTTCCAAAGTTCGATTGTATTTTCCATCATTCAGAGATTTATTGAAGTACTCAATCGCTTCGCCATAGTTAGCTTCTGTAAAATTTTTAATACCCAAACTATAGTGTAGTCGTTGTCTTGCTTCGTAAATTTGCAGATTTTTTTCTTTTATTTTTTCTATTGAAGCAAGAGCCTCTTCATAATTTTTTGTGGTTAAGTATAGGTTTACCATATAGCCATATACATTATCTGTATATCCTGATTTTGGGAAATTGGTTATAAAATTTTCAAAGGCTGTAATGGATTCATTAAATGGTGAATAAGATTGCTCATAAACTACTAGTGCATAGTTGTATGCAGCCTCTTCTTTGACGTGTAAATCGTACTCCATTCTACTTGCTGATTGAAAACATAGACGAGCATTGTTTTTATTATTTTCTTTTATGTAGCAGGCTCCCAAGAATAGATACGCATTTTGAGTCATTGCATCTTCAACCGCAGTTACTTTTTGGAAACATTCGATAGATTTTTTGTAATCTTTCGTTTGGAAATAAGAATCTCCCAACATATACATGTTTTCTCTTACAACTTGTTTGGATTCGTCCCAATAGCGAGATAGGTATTGAATGGTTTTGGGGTAATCTTTTTTCCCGTAATAGCATTCTCCTAAAATGCGGTATATCTCTTTGTTGTTAGAATTTTTAGGATCTTTAGCCAATAAATCTTCTCCTGTTTTCAATACCAAATCATACTTTTTTTGGGTGTAATAAATTTGAAATAGGTAGTAAGGAATTATGTTCTCGTAATCTTTCTCATTTTGCAATGATAAAAATTCAGGAAGGGCTTTGTTGTAATCTTGTAACAAATAGCTTATGTAGGCGTTATAGTATTTTGCAGATAAGTTGTAACGAGTTGAATCTTGTAGTAGGGTCGAGAATAGGCGTTGTGCTTTGTTGTAATCTTTTATCTCCAAATGACTGAACCCGTTTTTGAATAGAAGTTCGTTGTGTTCGAACTTATTCAATTTGTTCGCATTACATTCGTTGTAAAATTGAGCCGCTTCTGAATACTCTTTTTGTTTGAAATGAATGTTTCCCAATAAGAAATTGGCTCTGTCAACGAATGGGGACTGAGGATTATTACTCTTGAATTTTTCCAATTTTTTTCTGGCCTCCCAATCATTTTGATTGTAAGAGCAACTTGCAATAAAATATTCTGTTTCACTATACAATGGAGAACGATCTTTATTATCTAATTTTTGAAAATATTCAGAAAAATAGCGTTCCGCAACACCATATTGTTGCAAATCGTATGCTTTTTTACCCTCTATATAAAGTCTGTCCGGATGTGCATTTTCAACTGTTTTTTGTGCGTATATTCCTAATATACAAAGGTTTATTACTATAAGAGTTAGTAACTTCTTCATTTTTTTATAAATTTGGTTTTTGCAAATATACAGAAAGTATATAAGATTTCGAAAAATTAAAAATTAAAAATCGTATCTTTGTGCAGTTTAATTCATTGCTTATGGGTCTATTTAGTATTTTTTCTAAGGAAAAGAAAGAAACTTTGGATAAGGGTCTGGAAAAGACAAAAGAGAGTTTCTTGTCAAAAATTGCAAGGGCGGTCGTTGGTAAATCTAAGGTCGATGACGAGGTGTTGGATAATCTCGAAGAGGTGTTAATTACATCTGACGTTGGAGTGGATACTACCTTGAAAATAATTGAGCGCATAGAAAATAGGGTCGCTCAGGATAAGTATGTGAATACAAGTGAATTGAATTCGATTTTAAAAGATGAAATTTCTTCTATGTTGGAAGAAAATAATACGGTGGATGGAGGTGATTTTTCTCTTCCTATTTCTGATGAACCATACGTGATTATGGTTGTTGGTGTAAATGGTGTCGGGAAAACTACAACAATTGGGAAACTGGCATATCAATTCACTAAGGCCGGGAAAAAAGTCTTTTTAGGAGCTGCAGATACTTTTAGAGCTGCTGCTGTTGAACAGCTTGTTATTTGGGGAGAACGAGTAAATTGTCAGGTTATCAAGCAAAAGATGGGGGCAGACCCTGCTTCGGTGGCATACGATACGTTGTCTTCGGCCAAAGCAAATGGGGCAGACGTTGTTATTATTGATACTGCCGGCCGTTTGCATAATAAGATCAATTTAATGAACGAATTGACTAAGATAAAACAAGTTATGCAGAAGATTATACCGAATGCTCCGCATGAGGTTTTATTGGTGTTGGATGGTTCTACCGGACAAAATGCTTTTGAGCAAGCGCGCCAGTTTACCAAGGCTACCGAAGTTACCTCTTTGGCTATTACAAAATTGGATGGTACAGCAAAGGGGGGTGTTGTTTTAGGTATTTCTGATCAATTTAAAATTCCTGTTAAGTATATTGGAGTTGGAGAAGGTATCGATCATTTGCAGATTTTTGATAAAAAGGAATTTGTTGATTCTTTGTTTCGTTAAGATTTGAAACATGGGAAATAGGATAGATATAATTAATCTTGGTTGTTCGAAAAATCTTGTTGATTCTGAAAAATTGAGTCGACAATTGGAGTTGTGTGGCTACATTGTTCGACATGACCCTGAACGTATTCAGTGCGATATTGCAATTGTTAATACTTGTGGGTTTATTGGTGATGCCAAGGAAGAATCCATCAACGTAATCCTCGAATTGGCCTCTTTGAAACAATCAAAACAAATTAAAAGGCTATTTGTGATGGGATGTTTATCAGGTAGATATATTGATGATTTGCCATCCGAAATTCCTGAAGTTGATAAGTTTTATGGCAAGTTTTCTTGGAATGAGATTGTCACTGATTTGGGAAAATCGTTTCAACAAGAGTTTGCATTGCATCGAACTATTACTACGCCTTCTCATTTTGCGTATTTGAAAATTTCTGAAGGGTGTAACCGCCATTGTGCTTATTGTGCCATTCCTATTATAACGGGAAAGCATCAGTCTCGTCCTATGGAGGAGATTGTTTCTGAAGTTGAATGGTTGGTTCTGCAAGGTGTAAAGGAGTTCCAAGTTATTGCTCAAGATTTATCTTATTATGGGAAAGATTTGTATGGTGAGTTTCGCTTAGCAGAATTGATTGAGAAAATTTCAGAAGTGCCTGGGGTGCAGTGGATTCGCCTACATTATGCTTATCCTGCAAAGTTCCCTTATGATATTCTGCGTGTAATTAGAGAGCGTGATAATGTTTGTAATTATCTTGATATAGCTCTGCAACATGTGAGTGATCCGGTTTTACAGAGAATGCGTAGAAATGTTTCTTCAAAAGAGACCATAGAACTTATTAGACGTATTCGAGATGAGGTGCCGGGGATTCATTTGAGAACCACTTTGTTGACAGGGTTCCCTGGTGAGAGTGAAGCTGATTTTGAGGCTTTGATGAATTTTGTAAAAACGATGAGGTTTGAACGTATGGGGGCTTTCCCTTATTCAGAAGAAGAAGGAACCTATTCGGCTCTTCATTATTATGATGATATCCCTTTTGAGGTGAAGCAAGCTAGAGTTGACCAACTTATGGAAATTCAACAACAAATTTCCGAAGAGTTAAATAGAGCTAAGATAGGGTCTGTTTTGCGTGTTATAATTGATAGGGAAGAGGGGGATTGTTATGTGGGTAGAACAGAATTTGATTCGCCTGAGGTAGATCCGGAAGTGTTAATTTCTAAACACAAAATATTGAATATTGGTGAATTTTACGAGGTGAAAATTGTTGATGCAGAGGCATTTGAGTTGATGGGGGAGGTACTCTAAATTGATCAAAGTAAAAAACGATGCTTCGATAGTTTTAAACTATTTTGGAGCATCGTTTTTTTTGAGCCGATAGCGAGACTCGAACTCGCGACCTACGCATTACGAATGCGGTGCTCTACCAACTGAGCTATAGCGGCTGATATTATGATGCAAAGATACAAAACACTTTTGAATATTAATTTTAAAATTAGTTTTTTTTTTACTTACTTTGTGGAAAGAATTTGAGAGAACCTCATTAAAATTGCTTTTTGTGATTTTTTTATTCTTAAATCTTTTTTGGTGCTTTTTGAACGTATTTTGACTATCTTGCTCATATTCGCTCTGTACCGATTTTAGCATCGTGTTCGCAAATATAAACAATCTAAACAAAATAACTTTCAAAATCATCTTGTCCAAATTTTTAGATATTATCTTATTTCTAATCTATGAAAAAAGATGTATTTTTTATTGTGGATGCTATCTTGATTAAATACTGAAGTTGAAAATGAATGTCCAAATATTATTGTCAACCTATAATGGAGAGCGTTATCTTGGTGCGTTGTTAGATTCTATACTTGCTCAAACATACCAAGATTGGAATTTGTTAATTAGAGATGATGGTTCTTCTGATGGCACTATGAGTGTTATTCAAGATTATATTTCAAAAGATAGTCGAATTACGCTTTTACCTTCGAAAGAGAATGTGGGTGTTATCTCTTCGTTTGAATTGTTATTGAAATCTTCGTCAGCTCCTTATCTGCTATTTTGTGATCAAGATGATGTATGGTTGCCTAAGAAGGTGGATATTTTATATTCTTGTATGTTGGATGAGGAACGAAATTTTCCGAGGAAGCCACTTTTGGTTCATTCTGATTTGCTTGTAGTTGATGCAGATTTAAATATAATTTCTAACTCGTTTTGGGAGTATTCCAATATTAATATTGCACAACATGATTTTAATTTTTTAGGAGTGAAAAATTATGTGACCGGTTGTGCAATGATGATTAATAGATTAGCTGTTAATTGCTCGCTCCCTTTCCTGCCCGAAACAAGAATGCATGATGCATGGATTGCTTTAAAAGTGCTAAAAAATGGAGGTGAAATTAGGTCTCTGTCACAACCGACTATTATGTATCGTCAGCATGCAAATAATGTGGTAGGTGCGATTGAACAAAAGAATGTGTTTAAGGAAAAAATAGTTCAGATACAATCTGTTGTTCAAGAAAATCGTTTACAATGGAGAATGTTGAAACAGATAGGATATGGCTCTGTTTTTAAGTATCTTTTTTATAAAATCAGAACAATTTTAAGTTTATGATATCAGTTTGTTTGGCTACGTACAATGGAGAATCATTTCTGAAAGAGCAGTTGACATCAATTTTAAAGCAATTGGGAGATGATGATGAAGTGGTTGTTTCTGACGATGGTTCAACCGATTTGACTTTGACTATTCTTCAAGAATTCAATGATCCCCGAATTAAGGTTTTTCATCATAGTAAGCGCAAGCAGAAATATTCATTTGATTATGCAACACATAATTTTGAAAATGCAATAAATAATAGTCGAGGTGAAGTTATTTTTTTTTCTGACCAAGATGATGTTTGGTTAGACGGGAAAATCGCTATGTTTATGACTGCTTTGGCAGATTGTGATTTAGTATTGTCAGATTGTAAAGTTGTTGATTCTCAATTAAATGAATTATATCCATCCTATTTTAAGTTGAATAAATCTCGCACAGGAATTGTTTATAACTTGATAAATAATTCATACTTGGGTTGTTGTATGGCATTTAAGCGGAGCTTGTTAAATAAATCTTCGGCATTGCCTTTCCCAAAATCGTTGGTACCACATGATATTTGGTTGGGATTGTTGGCTGAAAGGTTTGGTAAGGTGAGGCTTATCACATCTCCTACTATGCTTTATCGCAGGCATGATGGCAATTTGTCATCAAGTTCTAAAAAAAGTTCCTTGTCTTTGCCGCTTAAATTTTATTATCGTTTCCGCATCCTTTTTGAATTTCTTTGTCGTACGTTGAATAAATCAGTAGATTAGGATGTTGAAAGTGGAGTTTTTGATTTTTTTATGTATATAAATTTAATAAATGAGATTGATAATGAATGCCAATAATATTTCGATTTTGATTCTTCTTGTTTTATACAACTGTAGATTAGAAGATAGTTTAAGTTATAAATCTTTATGTCAAAATATTCATTATCTATCTCATCCATATCAAATCTTAATTTATAATAATTGCCAAACCATTAAAATTCCATGTGATGATTCATATTCTGTGGTCAATGCTCCTGAAAATAAAATGCTGACGGGGGCATATAATTATGCTTTAAATGAGGCAATTAATAATAATATTAAATGGTTACTTCTGTTAGATCAAGATACATTTTTGAGTAGTGAATATTTTATTGAGTTGTCTCAAAAAATTCATCAAGTAACATCTGATACAGGAGCATTATTACCAATTATAGACGATGGAGATAAACAGATATCTCCTGTGGTCATAACCAAATTTTCAGGACCATTTGGACGACTAAGATCTTATAGAGTAGAAGATAGAGACTTGAAGAATTTTGAATATTTAAGTGGTATAAATTCAGCTACAGTATTAAATACAAAAGCAATAAAAGATATTGGCGGTTTCTCTGCTGAATTCCCTCTTGACTTTTTAGATTATTGGTATTTTTTTCGGTTGTATCAGGTCGGGTATAAAGTACAAGTTTTAAATTCCCAACTTAGGCATAATTTGTCTATTGCTCAATCATATAATCCGATGGGGGAGGATCGTTACGTCCAATATTTAAAAGCAAGAGCGTTGTGGGCTCATAAAACCAATGTTTGGGTTTTAATAACTTTTAAACTTAGAACGTTAGGACAATGTTTTACTCAGATTTTCAGAAAAACAGAACGAAAGTTCTTTATTCATACGTTTAAAGCTCTTTTTTATTGAAAGTATCAAGTTATATATTTTTGTTATATGCAACTTATATACAAAGTTCATTAATTGCTCTTCAAAATCATTTTGACCAAATTTTTAGAACCTGTCCATATTAATTTCGGCAATTGCAGTTGGGGCGAATCGCATTCTCCTTATTTCATATCCGCTATATTTTTCCTCAATAGGGTCAATAAATTCCACCAACGAGTCTTTTAAGCGTTTTCTTTAATTTATAGAAGATGTCAAGAAAGTAATTATAGTAATTTTTTATACTCTTCATTTACGATTTCTGCAATCTTTTTTGTTGTGAAGTTGTTTTCGATGCGGTCGTGAGCATTTTGAGCCATTTGATTACGTAATTCTTCGTCTGATAATAACTTGTCTATGGCTTTAGCAAATGCTTTATAGTCTTTATTAGGAACCTCAATACCTGTTACATTATTCAAATTTACCCAATTTACTCCGGAACCCTCTATTGTAAATGTAATGGCTGGAAGATAAGAGTACATAGCTTCTGCCAAGACAACACCAAAAGCTTCGTTTTTTGTAATGGATGGGAATGCAAATATCTTTGCAGCATTCATGTAACAGCCGATTTCAGAATCAGCAATCTCGCCTAAAAAGAAAATGCGAGATGATTTATTTTGTTTTTTTAGTTTCTCTGTCAGCGGTCCTTTCCCTGCTATAAAAATTACGCAGTCAGACTTTATGTGTCGCTCAGCCTCAATTAAGTAATTAATTCCCTTATAGGCAACGTGACGACCCATGAAAAATACAATCTTTTTCCCCTGACTTAAATCCTTGATGTTCTTTATTGTTGTGTCGTTAGGGATATATTTTATTTTTGATTCGTATATACCATTAGGAACAATAGCGCATTTTTCTTTAAAAGGTTTAAGTGGAACCGAATTCTCAAGGTAATTCGGACTCGTAACAAAAACACAATCTGCCAGAGTTAAAATTCGTTTTTCAAGAGACGAAAATAGAGGATATATCAATTTTTGGTTAACAATATCAGAATGCCAATGAACGATAAGTTTTGTCTTTTTATCCTTCAACGTGCTAATGGTGTAAGCGGCGTATGGATTCGGAAGATGTAAATGAATTATATCAGGTTGAAAACTCTCTATTACTTTCTTTAATTTGTATTTGTAGAAAGGGGCAATAGGCTGACTAAATATAGTGAGATAAGTACTGACACGGAGAATTTCTATCCCGTTTTCATTTGTGTGGCTATCTTCCAAATCATCGTTGTAGCAGAATACAAAATTTTTGTATTCTGGCAAACTATCAACAATACTTTTGCATATATCCTCAATGCCACCTTTGTAAGGTGGAAAATATTTCGAAATATGTAATACCTTCTTTGGGTCCATTGTTTCTGTTATTATAACCAATCATCTATTCTTATTTAGTCTAAAATCATAAACTTATGTTTGAGAAATTAGCTTTTAAATAAGAATAGTCAATCATCTTTCTTGAACAACCTAATAATCCTGACAAAGATACAAAAAAAAGACATATTTTGTAGGTTTTGTATGGGTTGTTTATAAGTTTTATTGTTTTTCATCTTTTATTGTTACGCCATCGATGTCTCTGAATTTTGAATAAATGAGAGGGTAGTCTCTTTTCCTAATGGTAAGAAGTATGTGACATTGATTATCGAAGTCTTGTTGTAGGATAGTTGGTCCCATATCTTTTATAATCCGCATAACATCGTTCATACAAATATAATCAAAGTAGATTTCAATAGGAACTTCAATTTTTCTTTCTACAATATCATTGTTTGCTATAGCGTCAAAACTTGCCTCTTTGTAAGCATTTATTAGTCCGGATGTTCCTAATTTGGTCCCTCCAAAATAACGGACAACGACAATAAGTACGTTGGTCAGTTGTTTGGAGAGTAATGAACCTAGGATTGGTTTACCTGCTGTTCCGGACGGTTCGCCGTCGTCGTTAGATCTGCTTTCTTGTCTCTCAGTTCCGATAATGTAGGCATAACACACATGTCTGGCATCGTAAAATTCTTTCCGTTTTTCTTCTAAAATTGACTTTATTTCGGATACCGACGAAACGGGGATTGCAAAAGCGAGAAATTTGCTCCCTTTTTCTTTATACAATCCTTCAGATGTCGTTGATAGTGTTAGGTAGGTATCCTCCATAAATTATCTTTTTCGACGGAAATTATCTTTGTTTCTTTTGAATTCTTTTTGTGATTCACCTTTGTATTCGTTTCGTCTCTTACTCTCTTTTCTATATTCATAGTTTTTGGAACTCCCTTTTTTCTTCTTTGATTGTCCAAAATCTTCGTTAGAACGGCGAGAACGACGATCTTTAAATACTTCTAGGAGCTGTACTCCTTCTTCTTTTCTTTTTTCGAAAGCATTCATCATTGAACGTACCAAATCACTTTTAACATCAAAGAAAGTATATCTTTGGGTTATCTCAATGTCATGAATGCCTATATTTTTGTTGTTAGTAGTGTCATTTATCAGTCCTAGAACTCGTTTCGGAGTGAAGCCATCTCGTTCCCCAACGTTAATTTTTAATCGGGTAAAATTACCTCCTCCTTTTCTTTCTCTTTTCCCTTCTCGTTTTTCTTTCTTTTCCGGAATATTAAGATCGGCAGCATCTTTATAGTAGTTTAAGAATCGATTAAATTCTTGAGAGACAAAATTTACTATCAATTCTTCTCTGCTTAGATTTTTCAATCGATCCATGATTACCGGTAGATAAGGGGCAATCAATTCGTGATTAATATCCTCTCCGGCATTTTCTATTTTAGAAATCAATGAGAATAGTTGGCTTTGGCATACCTCCAATCCGCTAGGAACTCTTTCTTGAACAAAGGTTCTATGCAAGACTTTTTCTATGTTCTTGATCTTGCTTTTTTCTCGTGAATGGATGATGGAGATAGAGACACCTTTTCTTCCTGCACGTCCGGTACGTCCACTTCTATGAGTGTAATTTTCAATGTCGTCAGGAAGATTGTAGTTGATAACATGAGTCAAGTTGTTAACATCCAAACCGCGAGCAGCAACATCGGTTGCTACCAAAATCTGCAAGTTCTTTATCCGAAAACGTTGCATTACGGTGTCTCGTTGCACTTGTGAAAGATCTCCATGTAGAGCATCTGCATTGTAACCATCTTGCATTAGTTTGTCTGCCACTTCTTTTGTTTCTTGTCTTGTGCGGCAGAAGATAATCGCATAGATGTTGGGGTTTATGTCAACAATACGTTTCAGGGCGCTATAGCGATCTTTTGCTTGCACCATGTAGTAAACGTGTTCTACATTTTCTGTTCCTGAATTTTTTTTGCCAATTGCAATTTCAACACTGCTTTTCATGTATTTTTTTGCAATATTGGCAATCTCTTTAGGCATTGTGGCAGAAAACAATAATGTGCGTCTTCCTTCCGGAGTTTCTTCTAAGATACGCTCAATATCATCTTGAAATCCCATATTCAACATCTCGTCAGCCTCGTCTAATACCAAGTATTTGATTCCGGATAGATTAACTTTTTTTCGTTCAATCAAATCAATCAATCGCCCAGGCGTTGCGACTAATATTTGTGGAGGTATGTCAAGTTGTTTGAATTGTGTTACGATATTTTCTCCTCCATAAACAGGTACTACCTTCATTTTGGGAAGGTACTTCGCATAATTCTTTAAATCGTTAGATATTTGTATACATAACTCTCTTGTGGGAGAAAGAATTAATGCTTGTATTGAGTTTGTATTATTATCTATTAATTGTAGTAAAGGCAGGCCAAAGCCGGCTGTTTTTCCTGTGCCTGTTTGTGCCAATGCCACCAAATCTTCTTTCCCTTCTCCCAATAAATAAGGGGTTACTTTTTCTTGTATAGGCATTGGTTCTTTAAACCCAAGTTCTTCTATACCTTGTAGGATTTCATCGCATAATCCTAATTCTTTGAATGTAGCCATAAATTAATGTTTGCTCGAAAGCTTTTTTGAAAAATTCTCGGCAAAGATACAATAAAGTAGCGAGAAAACAAGTCTTTTTGTCTCTTCCAAATTTTGCGGTAACTCTCATAAATTACCTTTCCTAATTTTTATAATCTGAGATTTTGTTCAAATGTTTTTGTTTTTTTTTCATATCTTGCTTGTAATGATTTAGTTATGAAGCCTACTTTTGTTCTGTTTTAAAAGTTTCTTGAATAGTAAGTTTTTATTATGTCTCAACCTAATATATAGAATTTCCCTTGATAGAGACAAATCGAGGCTCTATTGGAACTATATATGTTGACGTGGTTGGTATTTTTCTCATGGTAGAACTCTTGGTGCTGCCACCACTTTGTAACGTAGATATTTGGACTAAATTAGTAGTAAATAGACTTCTGTTAGGGATAATCAATCCAAAGTGATGAAATGTATTGTTGACTTCATAATCGTTACGATATACTAATTCATTGTTTACGTAGAAAAATAGTTCTCCATCCTTTTTTTGAACTGCGAAGTGGTTGAATTGGCTTGTCTGTAAGCGGGGTTTTACAACTTCTGCAAATGGACCATAGCACTCTGAGTGGGCAATGTAATATCTGCAGTCATTGTAATGGTTGTTTTCGTTGAAATAAAAATAATGATATGACATATCCCCTTCTTTGTTTGCATATCCAACTGAGATTCCAGAAAGTTGTTCTGAGTACATTTGACGACATTTGAACGAGACTTCGTAGTAAAAATCTCCGGTGATTTCATCCTCCAATTGAACGATATTTTGAGGAGTATCGTTTTCAGTATTCCGTAAAATTTTGAGTTCTCCGTTCTCAATATTGTAGCTAATATTGTTTTTTATTGTTGCGTAAGGGTGGGATAGATCCATGTTGGCGTATATTTCACCTTTATCTCCGGAGAATGTAAAGACTTTTGACCATTCTGGAGCGGAAGTTCGGATATTGAATAGCTCATCAAGGTAGTATTCTTTTCTATAACCACTATAATTTATATTCCAATTTCTTTCCATGTATGTGTCGCCACCGCACATGACACTCTTCCATTCGCTATTTTCCAACGTTGCATTGGTGTGACCGCGATTAAGCAGCCCATGACATAATTCGTGGAATACTACATTTTCCCTTAAATCGTTTTTATTGGCATAATTGGAGGTTTCTTCCCAATATTTTTTATCTATTTCTACTAAAATAGGGTCGCTATAGGTGCATAAACCGATGGTCGGAGCTTTTAAATTGGAAAATTTCATAATCAATCCGTCCTCTTCCGGAGTTAGGTTTACACCTCTTTCCCTTCCTTTATTTAAGAATGATTCCAAATAAGGTTTTAGAGTAGGGTCAATATCATATTGAATCTTGTCGTCTTTACAATTTGTTAGAGAGAGAACAAGAATGATAGTTAAAAGCTTTGTTATAAGTTTCATCGTATAAATAAATTTTGCTTGAATACATTGATAAATACGGATAATTTCTGAGAACGAGTTCGACATGATAAAATATTAAACGAACTTCAAAGAAGTTTCCGTTGATTATCATAAGTTAGTATATACTAATTTTAGAACAAAACTAAGCAGATATTGTTATATTTCAAAGAAAATCCATTAGAATAAATACTATGAAATTAAAATTTAAAGGTCTAGAAGTAAATACAAATGCAAATTTACCTAAGAAAAAAACGAAAGCTCCTGAGTTTTGCTTGGTAGATAAAAATCTTTCTATTGTGTCATTGAGTGATTTTCGGGGGAAACGAGTAATTTTAAATATTTTCCCAAGTTTAGATACTGAGACTTGCGCCACTTCTGTAAGAAAATTTAATATGGAGGCGGCGAAATTACCCAATACAGTGGTGTTATGTATATCTAAAGATTTACCATTTGCACAAAAACGTTTTTGTGAGGTAGAGGGTATTAAAAATGTAATTATGTTGTCTGAGTTTAGAAATAATTACTTTTCAACTGATTATGGTGTTCGCATAGTAGATTCGCCGTTGCAAGGACTTATGGCAAGAGCCGTCTTGGTTTTAGATAGAGAAGGGTATGTGCGTTATCGAGAAATGGTGCAAGATATTGCAGACGAACCCAACTATCATCTTGTGATAAATTCTTTAGAGGCTATAACAGAAGATAGTTATTCGGTTTCTTTGAATGACATTTTTTAATTATAGAAAGAACTTATTTAGGTTGATTGCTATATGTAGTACCAGAGAAATCCTACAATAAGAATTTCTCTGTTACTTAATAAGTGTTTCTAATTTAGGATTAAACGATGTGTCTAATTCTTTAATTTGATTGTTTTCGCAATCTAAAATAATCAATTCCGGACAATTAGATAAGTTGATCTCCGAAAGAAGATTGTTAGAACAATCAAGGTAATGTAATAGAGGTAATTTTGAGGTGTCCAATTTAATAATATTGTTATTTGTACAGATAAGATACCTGAGATTCTGAAAATTGTCAAAATTAAAATCAGGTAAATTATTGTATGAATAGTCTATATATTCAATTGAGTTATTACCTACTGCATATATGTTTTTTAATTGATTTTTAACGATATAAATTTCTCTTAATCTTTTATTTTCTCTTACGTCCAAAACTGATATTTTGTTTTGATTTAATGTAATAGTTCTTAGACGAGGATTTTGGGACAATGATATTTGAGTCAATAAATTGTTGGGAAGAGAGAGAAAATGCAAATCCTCAAGAGAGGATAAGTCAATGTCTTTCAGACCATTATTTCCGCACTCGAGATAAATGATTTTGTTATTCTTCGGAAAATTTAATGCTTTGATTTTATGTCCATGAATACGAATTCCGATAATTCGACTGGATTTGGATTTGTTCCAAATAATATCAAATTGTTCACCTCTTTTGTTTTGATGCCATTTGTTTGGCTCGTTAAGAGGAATCGGTAGCTGATTCTCGTTTATTAGATTGTTAATAAACTCAATGTCAGAAAAATTGTAATTTTTCATCTTTTTTAATTTGTTTTGTTTGAAGATTCATATTGTCTTATTTTTTTATTTTAGTGAAGTTGTTTACGAATTCGCTAAAACATTTTGTTTATCTGTATTATTTCAATTTTTGTGACAAGACAGCGTGTCACAACTAACAAGTTACTTCCGTCTTTTTTTATACGAACTTAAACGCTTAAATTTCAACGTTCAGTAACTTGTCAATTCTTACACACCACAAGTAATCGTGTTCAAACCATGTCTGAACTAACCGATTTAATTAGATAATTTCTTTAGCAAATTTAAAACAACTTTTATAGGTAATCACTATAAATTACGTTAATTCTTAAAATAGTTTTGAGCACTTTAAAGTTTCTCGTTTAAATTGTTTAGACAGACTTGGTTAAGATGTACATATCTCTCCTTTGCCATACAAACAGTTGAATTTAAAGGTTTTCAAAATTATCTTACTCTAACTTTTTAGAGATTACCTAAGAAACCGTTTAAATTATGTTAGAAATAGAATTTAAACAACTTCTATCTGTGAAGTTTTTGTTTGATACCAATTAATGATATTTAAAGGAAACTTCTTTTTCTTCTTCTTGAGCAGCTTGAACTGATTTTGGTTTAGAACGAATTTTTATTATGGCAATTGTTTTATAAAAATTTTACTTGTCCTAAATAAATCAAAATTAAATTAAGCAACTACATTAATTCAAACAATTTTGAGGTTATTTTGTTCAGACGTAAATAAAAACTTTATATGATTAATTGTTTGCTTGAATAATATTTGTATATTTGTCGTTCAGAGTTAATAAATAGGAACTCGATAGAGTAATGTGTTATAAAAAACGAAATATACTATGAGTAGTAATGATCAACAAGAGATGAATATTTTTGTAGTGATGTCTAAAATCGGAGCAGGAATAGTATCCGCATTTAAGTGGTTATTGTCATTGTTAGGAGCATTGTTGCGTTTGGCATATCAGTATAAGTACCTCTTCCTAATATGTACTATTGGCATGATTATTTATACAATTTATGAGTGTAGAGAGGAAAATAAATTGTATAAGGCTGACTTGTGTTTACGATTGAACGATGGAGATGTTATGGTTTACAAGGATATGGTGCGCAATTTAAGTGATTACCCTCGTTATGATGATTTTGAGGGACTTGCAAATGCATTAGATCTTTCAATGGAGGTGGCCACTAAAATATCTTCTTTCCATACCCATGCTGTTGTGGATATTAATAGAGATTCCATTTTAGATTTTGTTGATTATGAAGATGATGTTGATTTGGGTGACACAGTTGCATTCTCTGTTCCTAATATGTTAGTTATTACGGCTAAAGTTAGGGGTATAGAGTATTTTCCTGAAGTTCAGGAGGCTTTGATCGCATATTTTTCTAAAAACAATTATTTGGTTTCTTTGAATATCGCTCGTTTGGCTGCTTTAGAAGAAAAAGAATGGATGTTTCATAATGCGTTAATGAATTTGGATAGTCTCCAAAAAGTGGAGTATTTCCATAAAGATGTAGCTTCCGGTCAATATATGCAGTTTTCTTCCATGGGAGAGAAAAAGGCTCCTTTTATAACTACCAAGAAACAAATGTTTTTCCAAGATATGAAGGAGTTGTTTAAGATTACAGATGAGATTTCTGTCGATATGGCGGCGAATTTGGATATTGTGACAGTTATTTCAAGTTTTCAACCGGTTAAGGCTGAGTGTAATACAGTGTGGGAAAATCTTTTGAGATCTTCTTTATATGCTTATTCTATCTTTATCCTTCTGGCTTTGTTATGGAAGTATAGAGAGGCTATTAAATCCTATGTTACAAAAGAGTAGGGTTGTTAGCTTTTGTGTAGATAATTTAATTTGATGATAAATTAGTTGCGCAGAACGTAAATGATGCTCTTTTGGGGTGTAATCATCATGATTTTTATTGATTTATTAAAGATGGGTTCTATAAATTCATTTTGATAAATTTATGAATTTATTTGAGAAAATTGTCTGCGAAATGACGGAGTTGTGCGTGTATCGTGACTGCTTGTCTAATAGTTTGTTACAGAAAGAATTTAAATAATTCTGAAAATTTTCTCATGTGAGATTTATGCTTTTATATTTTAAAACGATGAATTTATTGAGCTTACCTCAAGTATGCAGGATTGCATAAAACGAGATTCTTTCACTCAAATCCCCAATTTTGTTTACTGCCTATTTCGGTTTTGTTCTTTAAAATTTATTTTGGTTTTTGCTAATGAATAAAATTTTCTTAAGTTTGTAGTAGAATTCATTTGTTATAGAATTTATAATGTCTGAAGAGATAAGTAGAAATCAAGAAAAAAAGGATAAGCGAGAGTGGGGAGTAATAAAAATGTTTCGCTCTTGTTATTCGTCGTTTCCGATAGGAGAGTTGTCAAAATCGGAATCGCCTGATTTTTTGTTGCAAAATGAGGGTCGATTGATAGGAATTGAACTGACAGAGTTGAAGTATGAGCGTGCTGATAAAGAGTTTAATTTAAGGGCTCATGAAGATTTTTTATCCTCATTGATGGAGGAAGCACAAAAGATTATTGCTGAGACTTGTGATTTGCAGTTGGTTGTTGAAGTTCTCTTTCATGATGATATTAGTCCGATTGTTGCAATGGTTGATGAACATGCCAGGGACTTGATTAGAAAGGGATTAGCTCACCAAGTGGCAACTCTTGTGAAGGAAAATATTCCCGAAGCAACAGGTTTGAAGTTTACTATTGATCGAACATCTAAATATGGGCATGAAAACCTTCCTGCCAAAATTAAAAGTATTAATATTCACAATGTTACCGGTCGTTGGTATGAAGGCTTGTGGTATGCTGCAATATCCACTAAAGTTAAGCCATTATCAATTGCAAGTGTTTCGCAACGGTTGATGGATAAAAATAAAAAAATGAAAAAATATAATCAGGCTTGTGATGAGCAGTGGTTGGTGATTATTCAAAATAGTTTTTTGATGTCAAGTGATTACGATCCATTAAGTGCTCACGATGCATTATCTCATCTTTATTTTAGTGATTTTGACCGAGTTTACGTTTTTGAACGAAGTGAAGGTAGCGTTTCCCTTTTGCGAACTCAAAAGTATTGATTAACTTTGTGCGATTTTTCTATTTCGGTAACGTTAGTATGAAATCGTTCTTGGAAAGATTTATGAATAAATAAATAGTAGGAGATAGACTCTTACGAAATATTAAGTAGGTATTTATATGAAAAATTTTAGAGCAGTGATTTTTTCGTCTCTTTTAATGCTTGCCTCTGTATCATGCATTAAAGACGAACCGATGAATGCAGAAGCTGACATCTTGTCGTGTAATTTGATTGATGACAAAGATATATTGATTACGCAGGGAGATACGATAAAAAAAGTGTATAGTAACGAAGATCATATCGGGATTTTAGTTCAGTCTGGTAAGGACTTAAAGCAGAGAGCACCTCAATTTACCTTAACTCCGGGGGCAACGATTTCTCCTGAGAGTGGTTCAAAACACGACTTTTCTGATAATAAGGTGGTTGAGTATGTTGTTACTTCAGAGGATAGACAATGGTCAAGACGTTATTTTGTTTCCTATAATTCTTTAGAGTTGCCGGAGCATTTTTCTTTTGATTACTATACTTTAGACCGTTCTGGGAAATATCAAGTTGTATATGAAATGGTAGATGATGTGGAAGTTATGAGTTGGTGGGGTTCTGGGAATCCGGGGTTTAGCATGGCTTCCGGGGTTGGACCTGAGGGTTATCCTACTGTTATTGTTGAAGATGGATACGAAGGTACAGGATTGCAGTTGACAACCCGTTCAGCTGGAAGTTTTGGTGCAATGGTGGGAATGCCTATAGCTCCCGGAAATTTGTTCTTGGGGTCATTCAATGTGGGAATGGCTCTAAAAGAGCCGTTGAAAGCAACTTGTTTTGGAGTTCCATTTGAAAAAGTACCTAAGGAGATAAAAGGTTGGTACAAGTTTAAGCCGGGAGAAGTACTTACGGATGGCAACAATAATGAGATCGAAGGAGTAGATGATTTTAATATTTATGCTATGTTCTATGAAAATACCGATGAAAACGGTAATCAAGTGATGTTGGATGGTACCAATTCGTCATCTAGTCCTTATTTGGTCTTATATGCAGAGATTGAAGATGGGAAAGCGACAAATAAATGGCTTCCTTTTTCAATAAAATTTGAACAGAAAAATGGCAAAACAATAGATCCGGAACGATTGGCAAAATATGGGTATAATTTTTCGTTGGTCTTTTCGTCTAGTAGGAGAGGTGATTTATTCCAAGGTGCTGTAGGTAGTACTTTGTGTGTAGATGAGGTAAGTATAATTTGCGAATAATTTAAGTATGAAAATAAAAGTATTTTTAATGGCAGTGGGCATATTGTTGTCTTTATCTGCTTTAGCTAATGATTTGGTTGTAAATGAAAATCATTCAGAATCGAGTGTAGAACTTCAAGATTCAGTCTCTAAAGAGCGTTTCTTTTCGGTTAAATTAGGTTATGGTATCGGTGGTACAATGCCGTTCCCGCTTCCAGCCGAAATGCGTTCTATTAATGGGTTTAAGCCATTGTGTAATCTTTCATTGCATGGTGTTTACCATATTCTTTTTGATAAAAAGGTTGGAATGAAAGTTGGAGTTGGAATAGATCGTAAAGGTATGGTAGCGGATGCAACTGTCAAAAATTATAGCATGAGCATCACTGATGATGCCGGAGGCGTTGTTTCCGGAAGATGGACAGGTGATGTCCAAATGAAGGCAGTTCAAACGGCTTTAACAATTCCGGTTGCTGTGGAGTGGTATCCATCTGATAGATGGGATGTTAATTTTGGTCCCTATTTTTCCTATTTGGTTAGTAGAGAGTTTTCTGGAGAAGTTTGTAATGGATATTTGAGAGAGGGAGATCCAACCGGAGCGAAAATAGAAATTGGTGAAGATGCGCAGACTTTTGATTTCTCTGAAGATATGAGACGTTTCCAGTGGGGATTGTCGGTGGGCGTAGATTGGACTGTTTACAAAAAAATGGGACTCTTTTTAGATCTTAATTGGGGACTTAATAATATTTTCAAATCTGATTTTGAAACAATTACTTTTAATATGTATCCTATATTTGGTGTTGTGGGACTTAGTTATTCTTTCAATTAGGAGTTCTATAAATCATTTTCGTAATTTTTGAATTTATTTCATATAGATTGCAGAGCGAAGGAATGGTTCAATTAAAGTACTATGATAAGTTGATAAATAGTAAGTTGCCAAAATTAATCAAAAAGTACAGAAAGTGTTGTCTTTCCCCGATTTATACTTTATTTTAATTGTTAATTTATAGTACTACCCCATATATAATTGAAATTTATGGAGATACTCAAATAGTTGGAATATATAAAAAAGTCTTTATAAAGAAAATAAAAAACGAGTTTTTTCGTTTTTACTTTTGATGAATTGTTGAGGAGATAATTTAGAGGCTAATCGTCTAATAAACCTATGTCTTGTACATAGAAGATTATTTAGGAAGAATTGAAAAAGATAGTTTTTTGCATATTAGTTTTATTGTCATTGGTAGAAATGCCATTAAGGGCACAACATGCCCATGGACAAGTGAATAATTTGGTCAGTGTTGATAATAAACTCTATCACTTTGGGTTTATTTTGGGGTTAAATATGATGGATTTTAATCCAATGCATTCTAGTGTTGTTGATGAAGATGGTAAAGTGTGGTTTGGAGAAGATACGCGACTTATGCCGGGGTTTTCTGTAGGTATAATTTCTGATTTGCGTATTTTTAGTTGGTTGAATATGCGGTTTACGCCTATTTTACTTTTTAATCAGAGAAATTTAGTTTTTCGTGATTCCGAAGGAGTGGAGTGTGAAGATGGTGCAATCACCGTTCAATCTAATATAATGGAGTTTCCTCTATCTTTTAAAATCCGAGGTCAACGTAAGCATAATTATCGCCCCTATATGCTTGCCGGTGCTGCAATGACGGTAGATATGGGTAGAGATAGTGAAAATTCAATTATGTTAAAACAAGTAGATTATGGTGTTGAGTTTGGGGTTGGAATAGATTTTTACTTACCCTATTTTAAATTATGTCCTGAATTGAAATTTTATTTCGGCTTAGGGGATGTATTGGAACGTGACCGTCCGGAAATAGCCGATATCTCTGATATGAAATACACTCATGCAATTTCTAAGTTAACTTCTCGATTAATTGTGTTGTCATTCAATTTCGAATAGGGTTAAGCTATTTTATTTGGCTTTTACTTTCTGTTGATGTGATGTAGGTTTGTAATTTAGGTGATAATAAGTGGATTAATTGAGTGTAAGTCATAATTTATTAAAAGTTCAAATTTTATAGTGAAACAATCTGGATTCTTATTTGTTACAATAAGAAAATAGTTGTTTTATGCATTTTGGAATAATTGCGGCAGGAGAAGGGTCCCGTTTAAAAGCTGATGGCATTCTGTTGCCTAAACCATTGGTTAATCTTGGAAATGAAACAATGATTGATAGATTAATCCGTATATTTATGGATAATGGAGCAACAAGCATATCGATTATTATTAATGAAGAGATGAGCGAGTTGCAAAATTATTGGGATAATAGAGATTATTCAGTTCCAATTAAGTTGATTACTAAGAGTACACAAGGTTCATTTGATAGTTTAAGTTGTTTGTCTTCTACAATATTGTCTTGCCCGTTTTGTATTACTACTGTTGATACAATATTTGACGAGGCAGAATTTGCCGAATATGTTAAATGTTTAAAATCTACAACTTCAGGTGGACTTTTTCCTGTAACAGATTATGTAGATGACGATTCTCCTCTTTATATAAAAAGTGATTTAAATTGGAAAATTATTGAAATTTCCGATCAAAAGAGCGATGAATCCTTTCGATATATTTCGGGTGGAATTTATGGGTTTACAAGGAATATTTCTAAATATATCCATGTTGCAAGGAAAATAGGTATAAATAGAATGAGAGATTTTCAGAAATTATTGATAAACAGTGGATTAGATATACAAATGTATCCAATGAAGAAGATTTTTGATGTAGATAGGAAGTCCGATTGGGTTAAAGCAAATAGTTTTATTTCGCGAAAATAAAATTATATTGGAGATTAGGAGAATCGGACAAGTTGGAAGCAAATATAACCAAAGTCTATTAGTTGCGATTTGTATTGTTTTAAAGAAAGTTCTTGTTAGAAGTAATCAACAACTGTTCCTTAAACCAAAATTAATGTCTATCTTTGTCGGCGAAATGAGGTGTATTCTAAGAATTGTTTTGTAGAGATGCAAAATCGAGCAAATAATTGTAGAGACCTAAATAATTGTTTAACTTAAATCAGGGTTTATGCCCTTATTAAAAACGTTTATACTATGGGATTATTAGACGGGAAAACAGCTTTAATTACAGGAGCAGCAAGAGGAATTGGAAAAGCCATTGCATTGAAATTGGCAAGTGAGGGAGCTAATATAGCTTTTACAGACTTGAATATTGATGAAAATGCGCAAGCAACAGAATCAGAAATTTTAGCATTGGGAGTAAAAGCAAAAGGCTATGCATCCAACGCTGCCAACTTTGATGAAACGCATAAAGTGGTAGAAGAAATCCACAAAGAGTTTGGAAGTATTGATATTTTGGTAAATAATGCAGGAATAACCAAAGATGGATTGATGTTGCGTATGACTGAGCAACAATGGGATGCTGTTTTAACAGTTAATTTGAAATCTGCATTTAATTTTATTCATGCTTGTGCTCCTATTATGATGCGTCAAAGAGGAGGAAGCATTATTAATATGAGTTCGGTTGTTGGTGTTTCAGGGAATGCAGGACAATGTAATTACTCTGCATCTAAAGCAGGAATGATTGGTTTGGCGAAATCAACGGCAAAAGAATTTGGCTCCAGAGGAATTCGTGCCAATTGCATTGCACCTGGTTTTATTATCACGGAGATGACTGCGCAATTATCAGAGGAGGTTCGTAATGAGTGGGCGAAAACAATTCCTTTGAGAAGAGGAGGAACTCCGGAAGATGTTGCCAATGTAGCGCTTTTCTTAGCATCTGATATGTCTTCTTATGTTTCTGGTCAAGTTATTCATTGTTGTGGTGGTATGAATATGTAATTTATAGTGTTACAACTTTTAATGAAATAATTTTTTTTAATAAAAATTATCCTTAGATTTGCAATCCGATTCACTTAGATTGGAATATAATTTCTAATGTAAGTGAATCGGATTGGTGTTTTTATCGTATATTAAATTATTTTGTTGCTATTTATTTGTTTAAACCCTAAAATTATTAAGTAGTGAAATGAAGAATAAGTATGTGGATTTAATAGAACAGTCGTTTGAGTTCCCAAATGACGAGTTTAGTGTGAAGGATAATGAACTTTATTGGTACGGTGTTCCTTTAATGGATGTAATAAAGCAGTATGGTACCCCTTTGCGCATCGCATATTTACCGAAAATATCAATGAATATTCAAAGAGCAAGGAGACTCTTCAATGTTGCAATGGCAAAAGTTGATTATCAGGCAGACTATAACTATTGTTATTGTACTAAAAGTTCTCATTTCTCTTTTGTAATGGAAGAGGTTTTGAAACAAGGTGTTAATGTTGAGACTTCGTCTGCTTTTGATATAAATTTGTTAGAGTGCTTGTATGAGTCTGGTAATTTAGATCCTAAGCGTTTTGTGATATGTAATGGATTTAAAATACCTCAATATATCGAGAATATTCAACATTTAATTACACTTGGATTTGAAAATGTAATACCGGTGCTTGATAATAAATTTGAGTTAGATTTATTGCAGAAAGATTTTGATAAGAAGTTTTCTGTTGGAATTAGAATAGCTGCTGAGGAGGAACCTAAGTTTGATTTTTATACATCAAGATTGGGTATTAGATACAAAGATATTATACCTTATTATAACGATAAAATAAAAAACAATAAGCAAGTTAAGTTGAAAATGTTACATTTCTTTATCAATACAGGTATAAAAGATACTTCCTACTATTGGAATGAATTGAACAAAGGAATTAACATGTATTGTGAGTTGCGTAAGATTTGTCCGGATTTAGATAGTTTAAATATAGGAGGCGGATTCCCAATTCAGGCTCATCTGGATTTTACTTACGATTATGAATATATGGCTGAAGAAATTGTTGCTCAGATAAAAAACACATGTTCTTTACATGGAGTTCCTGAACCCCATATTTTCACTGAGTTTGGATCTTATACAGTTGGTGAAAGTGGTGCTATGCTCTATTCAATTGTTAATCAAAAACAGCAAAATGATAGAGAGTTATGGAATATGATTGATAGCTCTTTTATAACGACAATGCCGGATACTTGGGCAATAAATCAACGCTTCCCATTTTTGGCAATCAATAATTGGGATTCTGAGTATGAACGAGTTCATTTAGGAGGTTTAACTTGTGATAGTGAAGATTTTTACAATGCTGAAGTCCACTCTAATGCGATTTTCTTGCCTAAGATACAGCCGGAACGAGAGCAATTTATTGGATTTTTTCACATGGGTGCCTATCAAGAAGCTTTGAGTGGTTATGGTGGTATTAAGCATTGTTTGTTACCTGCTCCTAAGTTAGTTGTAATTGATCAGGATGAGAATGGAGAATATACAACTAAGTTATTTGCAAAGGAACAAAGTTTTAAATCTATGTTGAAGATTTTAGGTTATTAATTATAATGTTGAATGAATAGAATAGTAGTTATAAAGAGGGGTGTAGTGCTCTTGGTGTTGTTTGCGCTAACTATTTGGGTAGTTTCTAGATGGGATGTTTGGTTTGGAAATCCTCCTGAACCCTCGTATTCGGTAATGCAATCACCATCAAGAATATTGATGACTAACGGTGAATTGCCAAATCATAGAACTATCACTTGGCAACATGATTCAATCATCCAAAGTGCTTGTGTTGAATATGCAGATGTGTCCCATAGTCACTATGATATACTATATGTTGCAAAGGCAAACGCAGTAACATTTGAATCTCGTTCTGGAAAATCAACTTTTTATCGAGCAAATATGACAGAGTTGAATGAAGGGGGGGATTATAAATATCGAATTTGTTCCGGAATTGATACAACTCAGTGGTTTGAGTTTTCAATGCCTAAGAGCGATAGTTTATTTTCATTTCTTTTTTTTGGTGATGTGCAAGATGAGTTGAATGGCTCTTTTGATTCTCTTTTTCACCAAGCCATGCTGAAGAATAGAGATCGTGCATTTGTACTTTTTGCTGGAGATTTAATCGAGCGTCCTATGGATAAATATTGGGCTGAGGTTTTTCGTTCTTTTGATACATTGTCAGCTACGTGTCCAATACTTTCTGTGCCAGGGAACCATGAATACTTGAAAGGTGTTACACGACGTTTGGAGGGAAGGTTCCCATTGGTGTTTCCCTATTTCTTTCAGGATACTCTTCGGTTGAAAGAATTTGGAGTCCTTGATAACTCGTTATACACATTTTCAAGAGGAGACGCACAATTCTTTTTTTTAGATTCTAATCGTGATTTTTGGAATTATTTTGCTCAAAGAACTTGGTTGAAAAATGAGTTGAGAAAATCTGATAAAAAATGGAAAGTAGTGGTGTTACACCATCCTGTACACTCTGTCAAAGGCTTTTTTAATGGTTTGATGGTAAGACTTTTTTTTGAGGATGTTTTAGAAGATTATAATGTTGATGTAGTGTTACAAGGGCATGAACATGTTTATGCCAGATCTTCTTCGACAATAACAAATGAGTTAAAAGAGCCCCTTTATTTAGTAACTTACTCTTCTCAAAAAGATTATCCGATGAAGTTTTATGGAGATGTTGCCAAGTGGGGGACAGCGGATAGATATTATCAGAAATTTGAGGTTAGTTTTGATTCTATTGTCATGAATACTTATACGTCATCCCATGAGTTGTATGACAAAGTTGTTTTAATAAAAGACGACTCCGGAAAATTAGTAATGAAAGATTTAGGGGTAGATATTCCTCAAAGAATTGAGGTCTCAGATTGGTTCAGAGCTAACAAAAGGGAGAAAAGAGTAAAAGAGTTTGAAGAATCCATTGAAAAGTGGAAAAAGAGTCAAGAATAGTTTGACTTTTGATATATAAACGATAAAAATTTCGTTGAGAGTAAAAAAATTAAAAACAGTTTCTTACCTTTGCAAGGTACAAAATAAGAAATATAAATTTTGATATAGTATGGAATTGAATGCATTGACGGCTATTTCTCCTATTGATGGACGATATAGGAGTAAAACAGAAGAATTATCAGAGTACTTTTCTGAGTTTGCCTTGATTCGTTACAGAGTTTTGGTTGAAATTGAATATTTTATTGCACTTTGTGAAGTTCCACTTCCTGCATTATCAGACATCGATAAAACTGTTTTTTTGCAGTTACAAAAGATTTATCAAGAATTTTCAGTAGATGATGCTCAAAAGATTAAGGAAATCGAAAAAGTGACCAACCACGATGTAAAAGCCGTTGAATACTTCATAAAAGAAAAATTTGATGCGTTGTCTTTGCAAAAGTATAAGGAGTATATCCATTTTGGATTGACCTCACAGGATATTAATAATACGTCGATACCTTATTCCATTAAGGATGCTTTGGAAAAAAGTTATTATCCCTTATTGGAAAACTTAATTGCAGAGTTGGAAACTAAAGCTGTAGAGTGGAAAGATATTGCAATGTTGGCAAAAACTCATGGGCAACCTGCTTCTCCAACACGATTAGGAAAGGAAATTATGGTATTTGTGAGTCGTTTAAAAGTTCAGTTGTCGCAGTTAAAACAATTGCCAATTTCTGCTAAGTTTGGAGGAGCAACAGGAAACTTTAATGCGCACCATGTCGCTTTCCCTCAAAAAGATTGGAAGGAATTTGGTAATAAGTTTGTTAGTGAAAAGTTAGGCTTGCAAAGAGAAGAGTGGACGACTCAAATTTCCAACTACGATAATTTAGGGGCCATTTTTGACGGATTGAAGCGTATCAATACGATTATGATTGATATGAATCGAGATTTCTGGCAATACATATCAATGGAGTACTTTAAGCAAAAAATTAAGGCAGGGGAAGTTGGTTCTTCTGCGATGCCTCATAAGGTTAATCCGATTGATTTTGAAAATGCCGAAGGTAATTTAGGTGTAGCTAATGCGATATTAGAGCATTTGTCTTCCAAATTGCCGGTTTCGAGATTGCAACGAGATTTGACAGACTCTACAGTCTTGAGAAATGTAGGGGTGCCGTTTGGTCATATTTTAATAGCGTTGCAAAGTTCATTAAAAGGAATTGGTAAGTTGTTGCTGAACGAGAAAGCATTGTATGCAGATTTGGATAAATGTTGGGCTGTTGTTGCAGAAGGAATTCAAACAATATTGAGAAGAGAAGGATATCCAAATCCGTACGAAGCTTTGAAGGCATTGACAAGAACTAATTCTGAAATTACAGAAAGTTCGATTAAAGAGTTTATCTCTACTTTGGAGGTAAGTGATGATGTAAAAGCAGAGTTATTGGCAATAACTCCGCATAACTACACAGGAATGTAAGATATGAAAATGCCCCAATTTAACTTCTTGACACTGATAAAGAGATTTGTGTTTCCTTATAAATGGTATGTTGTGCTTAATATTTTGTGCAACATACTCTCTACAGTGTTTAGTCTTTTCTCATTTGCACTAATAATTCCTATTCTTGAGATACTTTTTAAAACAACCAATGTGTCTTATACTTATATGCCGTTTGAGTGGAGTATGGATGTCATAAAGAATAATGCATATTGGTGGGTCTCGAATTACATAGAAACAAATGGTGCGCTGAATACACTCTTTCTGTTAGGGGCATTTTTGGTTATTTTGACCTTTTTTAAGACTGGTATAGCATATTTAGCAAGTTATTTTATTATACCGTTGCGAACTGGGTTGGTTAGAGATATTCGGAATCAATTATACGATAAGGTTGTTGATTTGAATTTAGGCTTTTTTGGGAAACAACGCAAAGGGGATATAATGGCGCGAATGTTAGGGGATGTTAATGAAGTGGAAGTCTCCATCATGAGTTCTATTGAGTTGTTGTCAAAAAATCCTATCATGATTATTGTTTATTTGGGGGTGTTATTATTACTCAGTTGGAAGTTGACGCTTTTTGTTCTTTGTGTTTTGCCCTTTGCCGGCTTGCTAATGGGTAAAGTTGGACGATCTTTAAAAAAAACGTCAAAGGATGCTCAAAGTCAGTCCGGACAATTACTTTCTCAAATAGAAGAGACGTTAGGTGGTTTGAGAATTATTAAGGCTTTTAATGCAGAAAAGGCAGTGACCCGCAATTTTAGACATCTAAATGATACGTTGCGTCGTACGGTTATGAAAGTCAATCGTAGATACACTTTAGCACATCCGATGAGTGAGTTTTTAGGAACTGCGACAATTGCTATTGTGCTGATATTTGGGGGTATGTTGATTTTAAATGATGCAGGCTCTCTGTCTGCTGCAGAATTTATCTATTATCTGGTTATATTTTATAGTATCATCAATCCGTTTAAGGAGTTATCAAAGGCTTCGTATAGTATTCAAAAAGGAATGGCGTCATTAGAACGTATTGATATGATACTTGATGCAGTTAATCCTTTGAAAGAAGTATCCAATCCAGTGAAAATTAAGCCATTTTCTTCTAAAATTGAATATAAGAATGTATGGTTTAAATATGGAGAGGATTGGGTGCTTAAAGATGTCTCACTGACAGTTGGGAAGGGGCAGATTGTAGCTTTGGTTGGTCAGTCTGGTTCAGGAAAATCAACTATGGTGGATTTGTTGCCGCGGTTTTATGATGTACAAAAGGGAGAGATTACTATAGATGGAGTTAATGTTAAGGATATGGCTTTATATGATTTAAGGTCTTATATGGGAAATGTAAATCAAGAGGCTATATTGTTTAATGACACCGTTTTCAATAATATTACCTTTGGAGTCGAAAACGCTACTTTGGAGCAAGTAATCGAAGCAGCAAAAGTTGCAAATGCCCATGAATTTATTATGGCTATGGAGGATGGCTATCAGACCAATATTGGAGATAGAGGGTCAAGATTATCCGGAGGACAACGTCAGAGAATAAGCATTGCTCGAGCAATTTTAAAGAATCCGTCAATTTTGATTTTAGATGAGGCAACATCTGCATTAGATACAGAATCTGAAAAATTGGTTCAGGAGGCATTAGAGCGTCTAATGAAAACTAGGACCTCAATTGTAATTGCTCACAGATTGTCAACAATAAAAAATGCAGATGTGATTTGTGTGATGAAAGATGGAGAGATTATCGAACGAGGTGGGCACGAAGAGTTGTTGGCTAAAAATGGAGCCTATTCGAAATTATATACAATGCAATCTTTTTAAGGTGCTTCTATAAATTCATTTCGCTGAATCTTTGAATTTACTTCGAGTCAATTTCAGGGCGAAAGAAGTGTGTAGAGTGGGCACTGTAATCGACTTTTGATTTTATATAATCTGTTTTGGTATGCATGAATAATCTGAAATTGAGCAAAATTTCTATTTTAACGCATTAATTTTATATTTTTTTTGCATTTTTCTTTGATGATTGATGCGAAATATTTATTTTTGTTCGATTCTGTGTAGAAGTGTGTGAATTTATTACTTTTGCACAAGTGTGTAATTGTTGGTATAAAGATTTGTCTAATATGAAAAACATAAAAGAAAAAATGGTAAGTCGAATGATAAAACGAGTGTTGTTGCCATTGTTGGGAATGATGTGGTTTTCAGGTGTTTATTCTGCCATCTCTGTTAGATTGAGTGATGGGCAGGTGTTTTCACAGGGCGGTAATAGTGTCACAGCTGATTTTTCAACAACTGGTATTCAGTTGTTCATTTGTATAGATGGCGTAGCTCTATCTTATAGCGGAGAGAATCATTGGATTATAAATGATAATGCAGGCTTTTTCTCAAGTAATCCATGGATTGAGAATGGATGTTATACGTCTAATAGTCATGCTGTTGGAACGTATAGCTTTTTTGCAGATGCGGATGCGAAAACTATCACTGTAAAATCTGGTGGAGCTGATGGCTATATCACTCCGAGCACAAAGGAGGCATGTCGTAGAAATGGAGTTTCTCTGCATGCGGATAATGTTGTTGCCGGCGATTTAATTCGTTGGGCAAAAGTAGATGTAGCCAATCAAGAGACTTTGTTTTTAACCCAGTTTGATGATAATGAAACCTTGGAAGATGAATTGGATACTACGGCGAAAACAGTACGTTTTTTTAATAGGATATTGCGCCATGTTTCAAGAATTGATGGAGAGGGGAATTTAGTTGAGTTTGATAGTTTGATAGCAGAAAATTTTATAGATATTGCAGTGAAATTGGAAGGTTGTGGTTATGCAATAACTGCCAGTGATGCATCAGCTTGTTTGAGTGAGCCTATTCAGTTGACATGTACTTTCGAGGGAGCATCAAATTATCGTTGGGTTAATGTTACCACTTCTGAAGAACAAGAAACAACTGGCAATACACTTAGTGTCAGACCTAAAGGTGATGAAACTTACCAAGTGTATGCGGATGGAATGTTGGTTGGTTCTATTAACTTAACACCAAAGAGCATGGCAGAGTGTGGTTATACATTCACTGCCAAAAAAGATGTTTTATGCTTAGGAAAAGAGACTGAGCTTTCAACAAATTTCAATAAAGCTTCAAAATATGAGTGGTATGTAGATGGTGTTGTTTTAGAAACAACGTCTGTTCCTAATTTGACGATTAAGCCAACAGAAACAACAACCTATACGCTTTATGCTGATGGATTTTTGGTTGGGGAGCTGACTGTATTGGTTGAAGAATGCACATTCTTTTTAACTCATCGTTATCCTTTGAATGTGGCAGTGCAAGATTCAAACTATTTGATGGCGGCAGGAACTGCAATGATTGAGGATTTAGATGTTGATACTTTTAAATGGGAACGTTATGATGAATCGAAAAGTGAGTGGGTTATGGTTGTTGATACCATTAAACGTTATGATGAATCGAAAAATGAGTGGATTAAGGTTCCTGATACCATTAAATCATGGAAGTTGCCTATTTTTGTGGGTTCAGAAGGAGTGCTTTATCGAGTTACATACGAGGGATTGACAGATTCAATATATGTACCTGGTATTATGCCAAATGATTCTATTTATGGAGGTTTGAAAGTAAATACTTTGTTTTATGAGACATTTGGTTACTTTATGTCTGATGAAGTATATGTGAATGATACAAAGGTGTACGATCAAATGGTTGAGGTAGGATACAGAACAGAAAGACATGGGCCAGGTCATACAGCAATTGATACTACAGCTTATCCTCCGGAAGGATATGATGAGAATGATTGGTATTATGTTAATGATGAAACTGTGGTTAACCCTGAAGGAAGAGTGCTTGTGGTTGATACCACTAAAAATAATAAATTCAAAGTGCATGATTTTATTGCACCGGATCCTAATGGATTTGTTGTAACTCCAACTTCATTTTCTTACAATGGAGAGTCCCCTAATATTTTCGTAGGTAATGATGGACACTTGTATTTTTCTGAAAATCCAATGATCCGTCACATGAGTGGTGAAGGTTGGCTAAGAAATGCTGCTCATCGTATTCAAGACGGTTATTATGCTATTACTTCTTGTCCGGACTCTATGGACCAAAATAAAAATAATAATGATTATTGGTCAATTAGTGATGCAACGGCAAATAAAAATGGTGCAATGTTGTTTATAAATGCAGGATCACAATCAGGAGCTGCGATTTATTCTCAACCGATTAATTTGAATTGTGAGTATAAGATGTTCTCCTTTGGGTTAAAAGTATGTAATGCTATGGTGGGCTCTGGAAACTCTGTGGCTTTAACCATTGCAATAGCGTCTGAACCGATTCAGCATCTGGATGATTTAACTTCTGCAAATGAGTTGTGGCGCTCTGATTTGCCGGAAGTCCCTTCTGCGGATTCTTCTTGGACTGTTTTTGATGAGTTTATTTCATTAGATAAGGGAATAGGAGGTGGAGTTCCATTCTATGTTATAGTGTTTAATAAAGGCGCATCGGGATCAGGAAATGATATCTTAATTGATGATATAGTTTTCTCTGCGTGTGTTCCGGAAACTAATATGAATGTTTATAGAGGAGACTCATTATTAGGGGCTGATGTTGTCTCTTGTGAAACAGAAGATTTAACGTTGAAAGCGCAACGTAAGACGCCTGCTTCCACCGGAGTATATTATGTTTTCCAATATCAAGAGTATGATCCTATTTCAGGTGATACACTTTGGGTGAACTTTGATAAAGATGATAAAGATCCTGTTAAGCCATTTGATACATCTAAGTCTGAAGTAAATGATAATATCTATACTTGGAATTCAGAGTATGTTATCAGTACTTCTGATTTGAGATTTAGAGGTACTGTTATGTATCGTTTTGTTACAGCTGACAATAAAAAGGATGTTGTTGATTATATTACCAAAGGTACTACTGATAATCCTTGTGGAATGGAAAATAATGTTGTTACCTCTATTATAACTATTCGTAATACAAACGGTGGTGTTGTTGATGAGTCGTTCCATTATGCATCATGCGATAGTATAAATTCTATTATTGAAGTTATTGCCAAACGCGATGGATTCTATGATTCAACCAATCCTGAAGATCCTCGTAACGTTACATGGTTGTCGGCTTGGATAGATGCTGAAGGTGATACATTGTTTAAACCTGTTTATAATGCTGGTTTAGGTCATTTTGAACCAGTGCTGAGAGATACTATTGATAAGATTCTCATTAGAGTGGCAGGTGAAAGTGATAATGATTTAATAGTTTCTCAAGGTTATCAATTAACCGATATTGACTCTTTGGTTATTGTGGCTTATCCGTCTGATACATTATCTCAACCCGAAGTTCGTACTCGTGCAGATGTTAGAAATCTAACTTTCCGCTATTTCTATGAGGGTGGTAACTACTCTTCTTTAGAAGATGATTGTGGAAATGATGTAAAAGTTACAACAGAATGGATTCGTCGTCTTGATTTGAAGTCAATGACAAATGGTAATCCTGTAGAGTCATGTAATGATGTTGCCATAAAAATTGGTAGAAGTATAGAATATGCTGATTTCGATTTTAAATGGTTTGATAGTAAAGGCAATGAGATAACCGATGGTGGGGTTTATTCGTTTACATACAGTGAACCATCTGCGTTAGATTCTACTATTACGTTGAAGATTTCGGAAGATTCTTTGCGTAAGATTGCTCGTTTTGAAGGTTATGTTATTGCTAAACCTAAGTTTGATGGGTCGGTACAATATTGTGCAAGTGAAACTCACGAAGTTAGAGTCGATTTTATAATTAGAAATGGATATTTTAAGTTGAAGGTTGTAGCTTCTACTGCTAAGGTGTGTATCTCTACAGAAGATCAAGAGAAAAATAATCAGATGTCTGAGTTTATTGTTGGTATTGCATCTGAAAAGATAAATGGTGTAGAGTACCCTTCGTCTGAAGATCAAGAAATTTTGATGAGTCAAATCAAGGAGTTTAAATGGAATTTAGAGTTTAAAAAGAAGGACGAAAATGGGTATGACGTAGTACATACAGAAATGGTAACGACTACTGAGCCAAAATATGTTCTTATGGCAAGTTATACCGAAGAGTATAATTTGTTAGGAACAACAATGTTTGCAACTGTTGCAACGTCAAATAGTTTGATTTGTGGAGATGTCCAAAATGAAGGAGTACAGATGACCGATTCAACAGAAATTCGTGCTGGTGGATTTAGTCTTTCTATTGAAGATGATAAGAATTTCTGTTTATCTGATCTTGAAAGAATTGATATTAAAGGTAAACTTAATCCTATATCAGCTATAAATAATTTGGACAGTGTCTTTTGGTTGGTTGATAGTGGTTTGGGTAAGGATACATTGTTAATAGATTCCGTAAAAAACGATATTCATAAAGTTGAAGGTGATACTCTATGGTTGAATTTCTCTGTAGAAAAAACAAACTTCGCTTCGATTTTTGAACCTGGAACTACTCATAAGTTCTACATTTCAATTCCTGATAATTATTGTGGTGCAGATAGAATTGTTAATCCTGCTCTTACTGTAAAATTAAATGAGTATAATTTGGATTTTGATTTGGAAGGTCAGCCGGATTCATGCTTGTCAGAAGGGAATGTGTATATACCAACGTTAAAGATTGATAATGAGGAAGCTTTAAATCATTTTAAAAATTTAACTTGGTACGTGAACGATACGCTTGTGGCAAAAGTTGTTGAACCGAGAGATATTGATGATTTTGTTTATAGGCATAAAGTTACGCAAAGTGAGAATGTTACATTCAAGATCGTAGCAGAAGATGGTATTTGTGCTACGACTGAGAGAGAATTTAATAAGAATTTGAGTGTTTCTTATGCAATTAATTTGAAATCAGAGAATGATCAAACAACTATTTGTAGTAAAGATGATTCTGTTGAAGTGACTATTTTATTAGACCCTTCAACCTCGGATCTTCACATTAAGTGGTATAAATGGTCTGCAACTTTTACAAAAGGAGTTAAAGCAGGTCAAACCATTGATTTAAAAACAGTTATAGTTAATGCTGATGATCGTAATTCTGCTAAAACATTGTTGTTAAAAGCAAGTGAATTCCCTGATTTATTCTATCCAGGTGGAGCTTTTGATTTAAATGTTGTCGCTCATGATGGAATTTGTGATACAGTGGAATCTGACAATAAGTTGAGTTTTGATGTTAACGAACCTTTTACCATTACATTAGAATCGTCTGATGATAACTCTGATTCTTATTGTATTGGTCAGGATGGATTAAAAGAAATCAAGTTAACTGCAATTGTTTCTCCGGCAGAGGCTGCAAATCACATTAAAGCCTATGTTTGGAATCGTTTGGCAAAACCTATCGTGTCTGATACGACTTCTACCAATGAACTTGTTCTTCATGATGAATGGTTGAGTCCGGGTGTTAAAAATAAATTTGAGGTTCTTGCCTTTGATGGAATTTGTTCTAGTGCTGATTCAAAAGTAGAAGCAGGCAAGGAAATTTCCATAAATAGGTATGACGATGCAAGATTATCTTTAGATTTATCTTATTATACTCAAGATAAAGATACTGTTTGTTCTATAAAGGACTTGATTATTATAGATACGACAATCGTTAGGAGTGATGATATGACAGGAACTATAAATTATGAGTCTAATTTCTATTATTCTAAAAATCCTGCTCGAGTTACTAGAGATTATGATGTTCTTAGTTCTAATAATGTCTTTACTGATAATCTTAATTTGTCGAATTATATTCCTGGAGATTCTTTATATTTCAAAGTTTCTATTGATGATGGTATTTGTAATGCTATTACTAAAGAAATAGGAACAGTTGTTTTAACTCCTTTCACAGCTTCAATCTCTGTTTCAAAAGATCCTATCTGTGAAAATGAAAATGTGAAATTTGAGTTAGACTCTTTAAATTTCAATCCTATACAGTCGCATAGATATGTGAAACTAATATCTTGGTATCAGAGTTCAGTAGAATCAGATGGTGGTTTCGTTCCATTATCAGATTATGATTTTAAGAGGATTTATGATCCTGATTCATTAAAAGCTGGTAATTACAAGGTTCTTTCTTACATTTCAGATGGAATTTGTTATGGAGTACAGTTGGTTGGATATCCTTTGGGTTCAGTCTATTCTTACGAAACTCCGCAGGTTGAATTAAAGGTTAATGCACCTATTAAAGTTGATTTAATTCCTTCAGCAAATGCGTATTGTGAAGGCGAAACGCCTAATCCAATTACATTTGCTGCAAAGGTTACTCAAGGAGAACCATCTAAATATGTTTGGTATAATAGTGAGAATAAGGTTGTTAAGGAAATTCTTTCTACTTCTACAGAAGATTATTTTTCTGTAGAACCAACGATTAATGATACTACGTTTAGGGTTGAAGTATATGACGGAGTTTGTAATACTATTGGTTCGGCTGCTGGTGATGCATTTTCAGTTGCTGTTTATCAACCATTTGTTTTAGATGTTGCAAGTAGTTCTTATGAAATTTGTTTAGGTGATTCTGTGAATTTAGGACTTGGCGTTTTGCAAGGTACTGCTCGTAATATAACTTGGAGTGGAGATAAAGTTATTCCGAATAAGGACAATAAAATTTATTCTTTTGCTTATCCTCAATTACCGGGAGAAGCTGTTTATTCTGTTACTGCAAGTAATGGGGTTTGTGAAGATGAAACTGTTTTTGTAGGACCTATTATTGTACATGAACCAATTACAGTTGAATTAACTTCTAATGTATCCAATGTTACTATTGGTGCCGATGTTAACTTGATAGCTAATGTTTTATCAGGAAAACCTCTTGAGTTCGAATGGTTGGATGGAGATGTTTCTATAGGTACATCTAATGATACAATATTCCCATATAAGCCAAAGAGTACTTCTGTATATTCTCTTTATGCGACAGATGGTGTTTGTCCGGTTGCCTTTGCTCAATTGGAATTGGGTGTTGTTTTGCCTACCGCATTTACTCCTCACATTAAAGATGGCTTGAATGACGTTTATATGGAAGGTTATGAAGTTATAATCTTTGATCGTTATGGTCAAAAAGTTTTTGAAGGAGCTAATGGATGGAATGGAACTCACAAAGGAGTTATGGCTGATCCGGGAGTTTACTTTTCTCAGGTAAAACTTTTGAATGGTAAGATTGTAAGCGGAACTATTGAAATTGTTAAATACGATTAATTAGTAATAAAGTTAGTAGTTATATAAATTTATGAAACGGTTTTTTCTATTTTTGATTGTTTCTTGTTTAGTTGGTTCAGTATCAGCTATTCACAAGGAATATGTTGAGGGATACGAAATTGTCTCCTCTGATGTAAATACATCTATGCAAGAGAGGCCAATCTCTTTCTATAAAGATGGTAAAGTTGTGTGGTTTGTTGCGGATACTGCTTATAGTGCTACAATCAGTAGTAAGTATGAGTTGGAAAATGTAGAAGTTTGTAAGGAGCTTTGTGGTTTAGGGATTATGGGGCAGTTTGCCTATGATCCTAAAAGAAGAACAATTTATTTTGCAAGAATTGATGAACTTGGTAATTCAGACTTGTATGAAGCTCAAATGACTGGAGGGCAATTTTCAACTCCTAAATTAATGAGTATCGAAGGTTTGGAAAAATTAAGAAAGAATGTTAAAGGTTCTTCCACCGTTATGGCCGGTTGGACTTATCGTTATAACAGAGTTTCCGGTTTTTATAACCCTACTATAGCAAAGGGTGGTAATCGTATTTATTTCTCTGCTGATTTTCCTAAGCAATCTTATGGAGGTCGTGATATCTGGTATATTGATCGTGCAAAAGGTAGTGAAGCTACTGCGGAGTGGCAGATGCCTAAAAATGCAAGCGATAGTGTTGTGAGGTTAAATAGCAAGTCAAAAGAGGATTATCCTTTTATTGTTGCTGATACTGTTATGTATTTAACTTCAGATCGTGCTGGAGGTAAGGGTGGTTATGACTTGTATGTTTCTCATTTGAGAAAGATGGAATTTGATGTCTTAGATACAGTTGATAGTGTGATGAAGAAGGTGAAACGTGATGTTTGGACAGAACCTGTCAATTTGGATACAACTTATAATACTAAATCTAATGATTATAACTTGATTGGTAATAGTAAGTTAGTCATGTTTATGTCTAATCGTGCCGGAGGTAAGGGTAGAGATGATATTTGGTTACCTCAACCTTATCGTGCAGATCCTGACTTTGAGATTAGTCCTGAAATGGCTTTGGTTGAACCTAAGGGATTCCACTGGGTATTGTTCTTCTTCGACTTTAATAAGTCTGAAATGAAGCCGGAATATTTGGTACAATTGGATGAGTTGGTAAGTGCTATGAAAGAGTTCCCTGGTGCTCTCTTTGAAATTAGTGGACATACCGATACTCGTGGATCTGATCAGTATAATATGAAATTGTCTGATGTTCGTGCTAAATACGTTCGCAAATTGTTGATTGAACGTGGTATTAAAGCTGAAGACATGGTTGCTGTTGGTAAAGGTTTCCACGACCCTGTTATCCCGAATGCTCAAACAGAGCCTGAGCACGAGCAAAATAGACGTGTTGATATAAAAATTTTAAATGAATAAAGTAATAAAGTTTCAAGATGAAAAAGTTATTCGGTTTTCTTATATTGCTATTCGTGAGTGCAAATGTTTTTGCTCAACGTGATATTATGCTCTCACAACAGTTTTTCTCTAGATTGAATATCAATCCGTCTGCTACAGGTAATACTGATGATGTTGACATCTTTTTGTTAGGTCGTTGGCAATGGATTGGTTTGGAAAACTCGCCAAAATCAGGAGTATTGAATTTGACTAATTATTTCGAGTCTATTCGTTCCGGTATTGGTATGACTGTTTCTTATGACGATTTGGGTGTTGCCAATCGAACTTTAAATGTTAAGGCAGCTTATGCTTATCATTTGAACTTGAATGAGAGTTTGTTGCTTTCAATGGGTCTTTCTGCTGGTATTTTGTATCACTATTTTGATCCTGCCCAGCATATTTGGATGGATCCGGATGAGATGAATCAGGAGACATTGAATTACGGAGAAAAGTTGTCTGAGGTTCACCCTGATATGGATTTTGGAGTTGAGTTGGCTATGCCTAAGTTGATGTTTGGTGTATCTGTTAGTCATTTGTTGTCTAATGAGGAGAATGTAACGACTTCATTACCTGGTAGACAATTTAACTGGTATATTAGAGCTTTGTTTAATCTTTCTGAAAAGTTTGATTTGGCTCCGGCTTTGTGCTATACTCACAGAAATACTACAAATCGTGCTGAATTGAATGTTTCTCTATTCTATAATCGTTTCTTGTGGTTTGGTATTACTTATCGCCCTGATTTGAATGGAGAGGATTCTTTTTCTTCTAATATGTTGAATTTTAATGCCGGTGTTGAGTTGAAAAAATTCCGTATCGGTTATAGCTTTGAATTAGGTTTAGGAGATGTTGCTGATGCTTTGTCTTCTAATGCTAGTGAAATTATGCTTTCATTCCGCATCCCTAAGAAATCAAAAGGTAGTCAGGTTAGATTCCTTGAGGACTAATGCTGTTTTCATTGTATGTTAGTTCTGGTGGTGTATATGTATATTAGGGTATTTTAGAACTAAATGCAATTATGATGAGAGGATTTTTTAAATGTTTATTTGTTGCTGTTTGTTCTGTCCTCTTTTGTGGGCAGTCATTGGCTCAAGATGAAATAGTATGTGATCAATATCACTTCAATTACTATTTGGTCAATCCTGCTGTGGCGGGTGCTGAACGTTGTACGCACTTGATGTTGACAGGAAAGTTTCAATG